>JBLHJD010000007.1:0-32582 GCA_047618705.1 Luteibaculaceae bacterium | reverse complement strand
TCAGTGAAATTTCTAGTGTAAATGTGAATGCGTTTGTTAAGGTTACAGAAGATGCCACATTTATGAAAATTAATGAAGCAATTTCCTTACCAGCCGGGATTGTTGATTTTTTTCAGTCGGATAATTCCAGTTGGACTTCACGGTTTAAGCTAGGAGATATTACCCTAACGGGCGAGATTAATATTGATGCCAATATGGCTTTTTCTATTGAAGGTACAACTATGACCCTTGCGGATAATGCAGTTGTTAATTGGCATTCTAAGGATGGAATTGATTTTGTTAATCCCTTTTCTATTGTTGAAGAAACTCCAGGTGGAGGATCTGGTTTTGCCCTGGTGGAAAACATGATTCTGGAAAGTGGGGATGACCTTGATGTTTTGATTCCAATTTCCTTGGAAGGTGGTTCGGAGACAATTACATTGGAAGCCGGTTCAAAACTGGTTTTAAGATCAGGAACGATTAATGACATAACCGTAGAAGGTACTTCTGAATTTAGAATAGTAACCCCACAGGCAGGAACTTTGCAACATGATGATGTCGTTATTGAGGCAGGCGGTCTAATGATTTGCGAGAATGGAAGTGATTTAATTCAACTAGGGGTGTCCAAGATATACATTCAGGCAGGTGATACAGCTTTTTCACAAGGCGGTAGTTTTGTTGATCTGGACGCCACAGGAACGTCCTATAGTGCTGCGCCAACCGTGGTAGCCTCCAATCATATAGGCTATACTGAATATTCCCATTACACGTATTGGTCCTCTCCAGTTGCTGGTATTCCAGTTTGGTCCATCCCACAAACCATCAGTGTGTATGAATATACGGACAAGTTAGAGGGAGATTCAGGTTGGGTTGCAGCTTCAGGGAACTTTGCTGTTGGTAGAGGGTATGCTCTTCAGCAAGCGGGAGGAGATGTGATTAGTTTCGAAGGTGTGGTAAATTCTGGTGACCTTACAGGGGTTCCAGAAGCCGGGGATGATATTCCGCTAGATAATTCTGACGAAAACTGGACTCTGGTAGGGAATCCCTATCCGTCCCCAATTAATGGTCTGACTTTTATTAATGGAAATCCAGGAACTATAACTACTCCTACCGTTTCAGGAGCTATTTATCTATGGGATCAGAGTTATAATTCAAGTACATTTAGTTTCACTACCAGTGATTATACAACTGTTAATGGTACTGGTGTTGCGGGTGGTGATTTTTCTAGGTATTCTCCAGGTTTTGATCTTAGTAATTTGTGGATTGCGCCTTTTCAGGGGTTTATCATAGGAGCAGAAAACGATTCATTTGAGGGAGAGGTTATTTTTAATAATTCCATGCGAGATCCGGCCACACAGGCTGTCGATTACGAATGGACTTTTAAAAGTGTGCAACCAAAAAAAATGTGGTTATCGCTTGAGGAGTGGAATGTGTCGTCACCAAAACACACGGAAACGCTAATCGGGTTTTTGGATGGAGCAAGTTCTGAGTGGGACAGGGTATACGATGCTCGCCCTAATAAAGGCAGTTTTGCAATTGGATCCCTGGTTTACCAAAACAATTCTTCCGGTAATGCAAGCAAAGGTCATGAGGCCGTAATTCAAGGACTGCCAGAATTTACCGGGGATGAGGTAATAGACCTTGTACTCGGGATAGATGTCCCAGGAGCCTACGAACTCGACATCATGAAACACATTAACTTCGAGAACCAAGAAGTGTGGATACATGATCCTACCATTGATGTAGATCATTTACTGAGCCAGCAACCGTTTATTTTCCAAGTAAACGAAGCTGGAGAATATCCAATACAATTGATGTTTAGAGAGCCAGGTGTAATAGGAATTACTGAAAAAGTAGTGCCAAGAGCTTTAGAATTTAAAAGAACAGGAGATCTATGGAAGTCCAATGTGGATGGATCCTATTCGGTTTTTAACCTAGCTGGTCAAATTATGGAAAAGGGCGTGGCGAAAGCAAATAGGCCTTTTGAAATTAAATCAAACCAAGGTTTTGTGTCTTTTGTATCAGAAGATGGTCAACATGAGAAGTATTTGTTGAGATAATAATTTTTCAATTATTGGGAAAAAGGGATGGGGGAAACTTCATCCCTTTTTTTATGGACAAGCGGTTTGGTCCTGAGCTAAAATGCGGGTGAAGAAACAAATGATGGGCCAGAATTGGCTCGTTGATAAAGAGTTTTTTTTGTAGTCCGCGAGACTGAGGTATACGATTCTGGAGGATGAGAATGGTTGGGTCAGCAACAGAAGATACAAGCTGATCAAACGTTTCAGATTTCAAGACAAGCTCAAATTTTGGTTCAATTGGAAGGAACAGGGAAGATGATTCCCCAAGGACTTCTGCCAATTAATTTTTCCTAACCCACCGATAAAAATACCAACAGACAAATCCATAGACTAATATGGTAAAAGTGAACTTGTGGTTAAAATCGACCAGCTCCGGTTTCCATTGATACATTTTGGATAAAAGGTAGACCCGGGTAATGTTTATTGCAACAATGGAGATTAATCCAATGCACGTTCTTAGGAGCCAGGTTTTCCAATTGCTCTTATTCAGTGTAGCCACCATTAAACTCACAAAAACCATATTTACTCCCCATCCGCTGCACGGATAACCAACGTAAGTAATACACCTGCCGTCAACCGCTAATTGGAACCCCTCCCACAAAGGGAAAACACCTGTTGAATTTCCAAGAATGTTGTGGATACTCGCAGCTCCTTGCGCTACCAACCACGTAAGCTTGTTGAACGATTCCAAAAACCCAAAGTGAAGGAGGGCTTGGTGTCCAAGGCTCAATAGGAGGTAAGAGACAGCAAGTTTAAGTAGGAATATTTCGGGCTTTTGTTTCAGGGTTTTCTTTTTTGGAAAGGTAAACCTTTTTAAAAACAGAATATCTTATTTGCATGTCATTAAGTCCAATTTTGGAACCTGAGTGTCGAAACTACAGGGATGGGCCTCAATCTCAGAGGTATATTTAGTCAAAATCCCTCCATTATGAAAACGCTAATTACTTTATTTCTTTTCGCCTCCATGCAGGTACTGGGGACCGTTTACTATTATGACGGGGCAGGAAGTGTAACGCTCGTGACTAATTGGGGCGTAAATACAGACGGCTCTGGTACCAATCCAATTTGCTTTTGTTCGGGACATGAATATATTCTGACCAATACGGCATCCGTCAATTTTGCAAACCCAGCAGGTTGGGCTTTTATCACAGGGAGTCAACTTACTGTAGGAGATGATACCCAAGGGGATTGTGAGTTAACCGTTTCTACGCTGGCTGTTGCTGGAATTACTGGAAATGTTTCTGTTACAGGAGGGTCGAAGTTAATTTATGAACTTATTAGTCTTCCTACAGCAACTTTTGTTGATATGGATATTGATGGAACCGTTGAGTATTTGGGTGATTTGCTTGCTGCCCAGGCTGTAAAGGAAGGAACTTATGGGAATCTTACTTTAACGGGAGTGGGCCTAGTAGATTTAAAGGAAATGCCAGACACTATTATTGTGAATGGAAATTTAACTCTGGATGCCGCTATTGAGGCGATTTTAGGAAATGCTTATATCAAGGTGCAGGGTGATTTAACAATTCAGGATGATTTTGCATACACCTCAAGTTCTGAAACCAAAACTGATTTTGAGTTTTTAGGAACGTCTAACCAAACCATTTCGGCTGTAGGGGGTGCTTTTGAACTTAGGCATTTTAATTCAACAAAAACCGGCGGGATTTTGAGTTTAAGTAATACAGACTTAACGATTCATGGAGATGTTAACCTTTCTGCAAGTGGTGGAACCTTAGATCCAGGAACAGGGAATTTATTTATTGCTGAAGATAAGGTGTTAGTTGGAACTGGTCATACTCTACGAATGTCGAGTGGCGGTCAGTTTGTGGCCCAAGACACGGTAGATAATGCGGGGATAATTACCGTAGAAAAAGGTGCGACAGATTTTTCTCAAACAGGTTCATTTGTTCAGTTGGAGGGCTCTGTGTACATAAATAACGGCGGAACCTTTGGGATTAAGAACCGTGTTGGTTGGACCGATTGGGGGCGCTATACGTATTGGTCCTCACCAGTTGTAGGGGGTTTGTTGAATGAGGTAGGCGGGTTTACTGCTAATTACTATTTTCAAGATATGGCCGAAGGCGACGACGGTTGGTTGTGGTCTAGTTTTGCCATGGAGGCGGGTAGAGGATATGTTTTGCAGGAAGTGGGTGGAGATAGTGTGTTTTTTCAGGGAACGCCAAATAATGGGCCTATTTCAGGTCCGGATGCAGGTTTGCCTGGAGGCCAAGCGGAGGCGTGGTCTCTACTGGGGAATCCATACCCGAGTCCAATTAATGCAAAAGATTTTTTAGATTCCAATTCCAACATTAACGGTGCTGTTTATATCTGGGATCAAGGAAGTTTTCCGGATCAATGGGGGTTTGTTTCTACCGAATATTCTGTGGTAAATGGAACAGGAGCCTCCTGGGTTGGTGGTGCTTTTGTGGACACCTTGGACGCAAGTACATTCTGGATTTCACCATACCAAGGCTTTTTCGTGGAGGGTGTAGGAACAGCTGCAGCTGTGCAATTCGACAATGGAATGCGGGACCCAGCCTTGGATGCAACCCCGACCTGGACGTTTAAATCCGGAGAAAAGAAGAAAATATGGGTGCAATTGCGTGATCCTTTAAACCTATTAAAAACAGAAGCGTTAGTCGGCTTCCTTGAAGGAGCAACTGAGGGGTGGGATAATCTATATGATGCGCGTCCCAATTCAAGTGGTTTCCATTTGGCATCTTTGGTAGGAGATCAAAGAGCCGTTATTCAGGGATTGCCTCCGTTTACAGGAGATGAGGTTATCCAGTGGGAAGCATTAACCAATTTACCAGGTGAGTATGAGTTTGTAAAGGATAGAGATTTTAATTTACCGGATGATGTTTGGTTAAAGGATTTAAGCACCGATGAGGTGGTGAAGTTAACAGAAGAACCACTGGTGTTTACCCAAGAACTCGGTAATGCATTTCGCTTTTTCGAGATGTATTTTAAGGATCCTTCAACCGTAGGTGTACAGGAAACATTTAATACGTCAAGTCAGTTTGCTCAAAAGGAAAATACGGCAACAGTGAATGCCAATGGAACCATTTCGGTATTTGATACAGGAGGAAGGCTGATTGATCAATATGATTTGATTTTAGGGGAAGAATTAAGAACACCGTCTGTTTCTGGTGTATATCTTTTTAAGTTCCAAAATTCGAATTCAACTGAAGTGCTGAAAATGCATGTGACTCGATAACTAGTATGAGGTTACAGCCTTTAATTAAAGTATCTTAGGGGGAGTAGCGATTTTTAGATTGCAAGAATAATTTAGGAAATAGCTGCCTTGATGTTGCTTTTTGCGGTGAATACGCGTTCAACTGAAACAAATTAATTTAACGAACCGGAACCGCTATATCCATATTGAGTTGTGGCGTAATTTGAGCGTAGTTTTGCATTTACAATGGGTGTGATCTAACCAATCCCGAGTTGTACGGTTGGAGAGTATTTCCCCATTGCCTTTTTTAGGCTATCCAGCCTGCAAGTTCGAAAATGAGCCAATTAGATCCACCAATAATCACGGTGTTTTTGTTGTTCATTTCGGAAACCAAAATGGGAGTGAGGTGATTAAGTAGGCGAGATAGCCTAATGTTTTTTAAGATTAAAGATAACTAGTGGTCAGTTTTTAGTTAAATTTCAGGCGAAGAAGGATATGGTATTGAGAATAATTGTTTTTATATTTGTATTTATGGTTGGGTTTGAGAGTTTTTCTCAAAAACCAAACAAGCCGTCATGGCCACCAGAAGGCACCTACAAGGGGCCTCCACCTCCGCCTACTCCAATTGATCATGTAAGTTGGTTGTTGTTGCTTGCTGGAGGATCCTTGGGTGTGATTGTCTACCGGTCCAATAAAATGAACGTGGTTAAATAAACTTAATCAAGTACCACCAACGTGTCTTTTTCTATTTCTAAGGACATTATTCCTATCGTAATCCGAACTCTATTTCCCGAAATGGAGTCTACCGTACCTTTTTCTTTTCCATCAATAAGCCGTACAGTACTCCCTGGCTTTAGCTTCTCTAAATTTTGTGGTGTGGCATTTTTCTTTTTTGTCGGCTTCGCTTTTTGAATCTCGGCTTTAGCCTCTTTTACTTTGATCGGGTTTAATTTTTGATTCTCCTTTGCCAAATATTTCGCCAAATCCTCGAAGAATTTTTTCTGATCTTTCTTGGTGCTCGGAAAGCTATTAATCCATTGCTCTAAGCGCACTCCTTTCAAAATCTGGCCGCTTTTATGCTGAATGATTTCTTGGAGCTTGTCAACCTTACCTTCGTGTAATTCCTGGGACTGCTGAAATTGCTCGGAGGCGTTTTCAAAAAATCGACTTTTGGCATCCATTTCCATCCGGCTTTTTAGAATCCGACTTTTCTCTTTTTGAATGGTGGATAGGGTTTTGTCGAGTAAGATTTTACCAGTAGACAATTTCTTTTTGGCCTCTTCGATAAGGTCACCAGAAATCCCATTGTTTTTTGCAACCTCAAACGTAAAGGAACTTCCTGCTTGGCCTATGCTCAACTGAAAAAGGGGAGACAGGTTTTTTTCATCAAACAACATACACGCGTTGGTCGCTTCCTCCAGGGATTCGGTTTTTAGTTTGATGTTGGAGTAGTGGGTCGTAAAAACGCCGTAACATTTCCGTTTGTACAATTCCTCAAAAAACACCTCTGCTAATGCCCCACCTAACTCTGGGTCAGACCCTGTCCCGAATTCATCCAATAATAACATGGTTTTTCGGTTGGCCATTTCCAAAAAGCCCTTCATTTGGTTTAAGCGATACGAATAGGTGGAAAGTTCATTGACAATGGATTGGTTGTCTCCAATGTCTGTAAGTATCTGGTTAAATGTTCCAAATCTACTATTTGGATCTACAGAAACGGGGATAGCGCATTGAAACATCAGTTGAAGCAGCCCTATTGTTTTTAGGGTAATGCTTTTTCCTCCGGCATTCGGTCCAGAAATGACCATAATTCGCTGGCCGGGCACCAAATCCATGTCTTGCCCAATGGTTTTTTTGCCTTTTCCCTTGTTTGAAAGAGCTAACAAAGGGTGGATTCCATTTTTAATGACCACTTCGGTTGTTTCTGAAAGCACCGGAACAATTCCATTCCACTTCAGGCTTACCTTATAAATGGCCTTTAAATAATCGAGGCGGATTAAGGTTTTGTTGGTCACCTCAATTCTGTCAGAGTGCAAAGCAATGTGCGTGGTTAAGTCAACAAGAATTTTAATGATCTCTTGCTTCTCTTCCTCTTCCAATAAAGTTAATTCGTTATTAAGTGGAACGTTACTCTGGGGTTCAATGAAAATCAGGGATCCTGTTTTACTTGCTCCAAGTGTCATTCCTTCTACATCGCGCTTATATCGGGATAATACAGATAAGGTCCGACGGCCGTTCACGTAGTTTTCTTGGTACTCCGAAAGCATTCCGGCTTTCACTAATTTGCGCATTTCCCGTTGAAAGTTCCGAGCTACTTCCTTTTTAATGGATTCCATGGAGGATCGAATTTCCATCAGTTGCGGAGAAGCATCGTCCTTCACTTCACCTCTGCTCAAGTCGATGACTTTTTCTATTGAGGTATTTAATTCCGTAGAAAAGGGGATGTTATCAAAGAGACTTTTAAAAACAGGGAAGCGATTCTCCTGTTTTAAAAAATGGACAAAACCATTGATGCTTATGTTTTGGGAGGCTATTTTAAGAATGCTTTCC
Source organism: Luteibaculaceae bacterium (assembly GCA_047618705.1). Classification (GTDB taxonomy): domain Bacteria; phylum Bacteroidota; class Bacteroidia; order Flavobacteriales_D; family Luteibaculaceae; genus JBLHJD01. The sequence continues at coordinate 24,800 of JBLHJD010000007.1, read as the reverse complement.
ATGGATAAATAAGACCCCTTAATTCCCAAGGTTTTGATCTCATCTTCCAGCTCATTAAATTCCAGTCGCGGAATACTTAGGCCTTCTTCATGGATGGCCAGGAATTCCCGCACCAACGTAAGCCTTACTTTTAACCCCTTCTGATTGTATGTCGGTTTTAATTGTTCAAAAATTTGTTTCCCTGAATCCGAAATACATTCTTCCTGATGTAGTTCAATTATCTGTTCAAACTCAAGGTCTCGAGCCGCGTCTATCCAATTATCCATCTTTCTCTGTAGAGATCAAAATTAGGGATTGATTTGTTTAATACTGATTTTTCTTACATTTATCCTCATGAAAAAAATAGTCCTTATAAGCCTTGCCGCATTTAGCCTTTCATTTTCGAGCTATTTGTTCCCAAATAGTGAAGAAGAGATCTTTTCTCATAATCCTCCAGGCGCTTCAACTGGAGCTCCGGGTGAAAACAACTGTACTCAATGCCACGCTGGGCAAGCTATGTCTGCAACTGGTTTTGGAGAGGTAACTATTTCTGGAGACGGGACTTATTCACCCAACGAGGAATACATCGTTAGCGTTCAATTAAATAGCCCCGGGAACAAAAATGGTTTTCAACTCGTGGTACTAGACGACAACGGTAGTAGTATAGGAACTTTGGAAACCAATGCATCAGATGATTTGGTGACGCGTGCATTTAATGGGAAAAACTACGTCAGCCACTCCTCCACGGGGAGTTTAAGCGGAAGTTGGGAGTTTACCTGGGTTGCGCCTTCAGCAAGTTCAGGTGATGTTACCTTTTATTATTCGTTAAATAAAGCCAATGGAAACGGAAACAGTGGTGGAGATCAAATCTTTTTGGGAAATACCTCTGTAGCTGATGGTTCCATTTCAGTAGGGGAGATGAATAATTTGATTTTTGATTTTACCGCCTTTCAGAATGAATCAACCTTGATGTTGGAAGTTCCGAATACCATGGGCGCTCCTATATCCTTTAACCTCACAGATGTACAAGGAAGATCCATGGGATCCGATGTGCTGAATGAATATCGCAGCGGAATTGCCACAGGGCAGGTTAACTTGTCTGGTTTGAATTCTGGAGTTTACTTGGTCCATGTTTTTCGGGGTAACCAAGGCTTTAGTAAAAAAATATGGTGGGAATCGAAATAGCCCACTTTATTCCTGTAAATTTGCAGTACAAGAACTATCATGGGGTCGACCTTGGATTTGACAGCAAGTGATGAGTGATTGTAAGCACGTCGAGCATTAATAGAGTGGCTCGTAAATCTTAACTATTACCGTCTATAATTGACGACAACAACTACGCACTCGCGGCTTAGTAATCAGCAATGATTACCGCCTAATTCTAGCACGAATAACAGTACTGCAGAACGAGTATCTCTTTCTTCCGTTGTTCTTTCGGAGGGAAAATGAGATAACATCTAAAGAACTGGCAACGAACTTTCCCTTAGGGCTGTTGCGAGAACTCAAAGGGATAAGCAGAAGGTTGGTTGTTTCTTGCCTGCTCATGCCGAAAACTAAGTTGAAACTAAACGTGTAGAAAGCATTTGTTTGCCTTGTTTGGACGAGGGTTCGAAACCCTCCGACTCCACAGTAAAGAGTTGAGTATTGAGTGAAGAGTAAAGAGTGAAAACCTCCTTATTCTTTGCTCAAGTTCTCAAACTTCTTCCCCATCAAACCTCTCAACCCATTACTCACCTCCCATTCCTCTCACCTCCCTACTCCCTACTCTCACTCACCTCCTATCCCTCGATAATAAAGGAAGTCCACCACTAATTCCACCCAGTAACAGGCAGGAAACCAATGCAATCGAGTCCCATTGCCAGTATCCAAGGAAAGAAAAAGATAAGCTAGGAAATTCAAATTGGATAAGCGCCATCAATCCATAATGGATTGGGAGAGCAAGGATAAAGGCACACAGAAAAAGTACTACGTTTTCCAGAATTAATAGAAGCCCTATTTCCCATGGTTGGGCACCTCTCCACCGCAACTGTTTTAACAATTCCTTTTTTTGAAGTGCGCTGGTCAGGGCATTAATTACGGCACTAACCACCGCAAAAAGGATAATGCATAAAATTATCGCAAAAATAAACACCGTTCCTTTTTCAAATAGGACTAACAGCCGATCTAGTTCGTACTGAACTACAGCACAGGAATTTGGCGTAGAGCTATTGATAAACCGTGGGAATTGCATCATTGCCAAGGGATTTCGAAACGTTCCTAAGGCGGCAGTGATTTCCAGATGGTCGTGCATGTGGTGGCTTTCCCAAACGGTAATTAATGGGGTTAGAATCACCTGATCGATGGGCGTTCCGGTGTTCTTGAAAATCCCAACAATGGATAATTCATGCTCGTGGTGGTGCCCTTCGCCCTCCGCAATTCCGTGCTGCCCCACAACCTGGTTTCCAAGCTTTAATTTGTGTTTGAGGGCAAGCGTTTCACTAATGATTAAATCACCACTAGCCATGAATGACACACCCTTTTTTAATTGGATATTATACTGTTGAAGTAAATTAGAGTCGGTTCCCACAATCCGATTGCCCCGATAACTATCCCCTATCGAAATTGGGATGAGGGTTTTAATTAATGGATGGTCTTTATATTCCAGAAAGTCTTCGTGGAGTATGTTGCCGGTTGGATTATCTACATGGAAAATGGAACTTAACACGGTTTGTAGGTTACTTCCTTTGCTGCCGATAACAAATTGTATTCCCCCTGTTTGTCTTTCCAAAGCACCTTGAAAGGCGTTTTGGATCTTTAATAATCCCAAGGTTAGAATAAGGCCAAATGAAAAGAGGGCGAGGGTTAAAAAGGAACTGCCTTTTCTGTGCAGGAGATTCTTTATGGCAAATTCTAGTATTCTCATAGTGTAATGAGGTTTGAGAATTGGTTTTTTAGCCGCTGGTCGTGGGAAATAATGAGCAATGCAAAAGGATGTGTTTTTTGCAATTGAACTAATAAGTCAATAACGTCTTGGCAGTTTTTGTCATCTAGTTGGGAGGTGGGTTCATCAGCAATTATTACTGACGGGTTGTGAAATACGCCCAATGCAATGGCCAACCGTTGTTGCTCCCCTCCACTTAAATCGGTAGGTTTTTTATCCAAACTATCTTGAATCCCAATTTCCTGGAGTAATCCAAGTACCTCAGGTTTTGATACTGAAGACTTCGACCACCGAGAGAATAAGCGAAAATGATCCCAGGCAGTGAGGCTTTCCGCGAAGGAAAAAGTCTGGGGGATAAAACCTATTTGTTTCCCCCGAAAAGCATCCCTCTTTTTAGCGCTTAAATCAAAGATGTGCGTACTGTTAATGGTCACGGCCCCTTCCTGGGGTTGGATGAGTCCTGCCAGAATTTTACCAAAGGTGGTTTTACCTACTCCCGAAGGTCCTAGAATTAACAAGGTTTCCCCTGTTATACAGCTGACTTCAGGGAAGTTCATGGTCTTCTGACCAGGGTATGCGTAGGATATTTTGGAGGATGAAAGAGCCATAATTTGAATCGAGTAGCAAAGTACAAAAACCAAAAGGTTTTGGTGCCAATATATGCCTCCCGAAACACTGTTTAATGTTTTACATTTGCTCAAAAATCACAAAGCATGAAAATCGGAATCCTTAGGGAGGGAAAAACACCTCCAGATAAGCGAGTAGCATTTACGCCAGAACAATGTGTCGAAATTCAGCACAAATTCCCCCAGTTAAGTTTGGTTGTACAGAAAAGCGCGATTAGAGCTTTTCCGGATGCAGAATACGCCGATAAAGGGATTACACTTGTTGATTCAGTTGCCGATTGTGATGTGATTGTTGGAGTAAAAGAAGTTCCAATTCCAGCGTTAATTCCCAACAAAAAATATTTTTTCTTTAGCCATACATTTAAACAACAGCCATATAATCGCACTTTGCTACAGGCTGTAGTGGATAAGAATATTGAGCTGATTGATTACGAGGTGCTCATTGGAAGGGATGGTAAACGAATAATTGGTTTCGGGAAGTATGCTGGAATTGTGGGTGCTTATAACGGGATTTTAGCCTTTGGGAAAAAGTCGGGGTTGTTTGCCCTAAAGCCTGCTAATCAGTGTTTTGATCGGGCCGAAATGGAGCAAGAGTTTGCAAAGGTAACGTTACCTAAAAACTTCAAGTTGGTTATGACCGGAGCGGGAAGAGTTGCTGGTGGTGCAATGGAGGTGTTTAATGGAATGGGCATTAAGAAAGTGAAACCGCAAGCATTCCTGGACGACGAGTTTGATGGACCCGTTTATACTCAAATCTTGGTTACCGATTATAATATACGGAAGGATGGTGCTCCATTTAAGCGCCGCGAATTTTTTGCTGATCCAGTGCCATTTAAAAGCAATTTCCTTCGTTTTGCCAAGGTGGCAGACGTGTATACCTCCTGCCATTATTGGAATCACAGAAGCCCAATTATTATTAGCCGGGAGGACTTAAAAAACCCGGATCTAAAACTTACAGTGGTTTCGGACATAAGTTGTGACATTGATTGTGCTGTAGGAAGCACATTGCGTCCTTCTACCATTGCTGAACCGCTGTATGGTTACGATCCCGCGACAGAAAAGGAAGTGGATTTTATGGCAGATGGTGCTATAGGAGTAATGGCTGTTGATAATTTGCCTTGCGAGCTTCCAAGGGATGCCTCTGGGGATTTTGGGAGGGAGTTTATTGATGCCGTTTTGCCCGAGTTGGTGAATGGAGATCCAGATCGGATTATTGCCAAAGCTACTGAAACGAGGAATGGTGATCTTACACCAGAATTTGAATATCTCAGACCTTATTTAGAAGGGAAGGAATAAAAAAAAAGGCGATTTCAACTAGTTGAAATCGCCTTTTTTTATACCTGAATATATTTAGTTCGTTCTTCCCGGATACACTTTTAAGGCTTCCCTCAGAACTTCAATTGCGTTGATCAAAGATTGTTGCTCTAATACATAGGCCAATCTCACTTCTTTTTGTCCAAGACCTTCTGTTGCGTAAAAACCGGTGGCTGGTGCCATCATCACGGTTTGATTTTTATATTCAAAATCGTTGAGAATCCACTGGCAGAAAGTATCGGAATTATCGATAGGTAGTTGCGCTATTGCGTAAAAGGCTCCACCCGGCATTGGACAAAAAACACCATCAATGGAGTTAAGTCCATTAACTAAAATATCTCGGCGTTTCACATACTCCTCCACTACTTCATCAAAATAACTTTGCGGTGTTTTTAAGGCTGCTTCACCTGCAATTTGTCCTAGAGTAGGAGGACTTAATCGGGCTTGTGCGAATTTTAATGCGGCGGTCATTAACTCCCGATTTTTGGAAACGAGGGCGCCAATTCTAGCGCCACACATACTGTACCTTTTAGACACACTGTCAATTAAGACTACGTTTTCTTCCAAGCCAGGAAGTAACATACACGAATAGGGCTCTGCACCATCGTAGCAAAACTCGCGGTAAACTTCATCTGCAAATAAGAAAAGTTCGTTTTCCTTTACAATATCGCGGAGTTCCATTAACTCTTCTTTTTTGTAGAGGTATCCGGTGGGGTTTCCTGGATTACAAATGAGGATTCCTTTTGTTTTGGCCGTGATTTTTTTCTTGAATTCAGAAATGGGAGGAAGGGCGAAACCATCTTCAATACTCGCCGTTACTGGAATAACTTTTATACCGCATGTTTGGGCAAAACCATTGTAGTTTGCATAAAAGGGTTCTGGTATAATAACTTCATCACCGGGATTAAAGCAGGTTTGAAAGGCAATGGTAAGTGCCTCTGAACCTCCAGTTGTTACTATTATGTCCTCAAAAGTAAGGTTGAATCCGTGGCCATTATAGTAGCTTGCCAATCCTCTGCGGTAGGTCTCAATACCTGCAGAATGGCTATACCCAATTACGGTTAACCCGTGATTGGTAATTTGATTTAAAGCCACTTGAGGTGTCTCAATGTCTGGCTGCCCAATATTTAAATGGTATACGGTCCTACCTAATTCTCGCGCTTTTTCAGCAAAAGGAACTAGTTTTCTAATGGGTGACGCAGGCATTAATCCCGCTTTTTCTGAAAGTTGAGGCATATTTCCCAAGGTTAATTAACCCTACGAAAATACTTTTTTTGCCTTTACTTTTTCGTTACATATACCTTGAAGCGAATCTTTTCTGGATTTTCTTCAGTATTCGAGAAAATTTCCAGTGTTCTGTCTTGATATCCAATCTTGCCATAGGTGTCGAAAAACACTTGTATAGAGTCGGTTTGACCGGGAAGGACAGGGTGTAAAGGGAACCTAGATTTGGTGCAAGTACACGCTACTTTAATTTCTTGAATGATTAGTGGAATATCACCAGTATTGGTGAAAGGGTAGGTGTGTTTTAAAATTGGACCAGGATCCGTTTTATGGAATTTATGAACGGTATGGTCAAAAGAAATTTCGGCGGTCTGCCCAATTGCAGCCGCCGAAATTAAAAAGAGTATTATAAAGACAAATTGTCTCAACATCTTAGTTGTTGTCAACTGGACCTGCAGGAGTGGCCTTAACCGGTGCCGTCATGTCAGTAGCTGGAGCTTTTACATTTCCTTTAATACGGATCACCTTTGTTGGCTCGTTTACCGCATTAGTGGAAATAGTCACCGATTTGTTAATCGGACCAACTCTGTCAGTAGCATAACGTACTTTCATAATGCTCGTTTTTCCTGGCATAACTGGTTCTTTTGACCATTCTGGTACAGTACATCCACAAGATCCTTTGGCATTTGTGATAATTAATGGAGCATCTCCGGTGTTGGTAATTGTGAATTCACAAAATGGATCGCCATTCTTTTCAATAGTTCCATAATCGTGAACATCTTTATCCAAAGAAATTTGTGGTCCACCTTGTCCAGTTGCAACTGGAGTTCCTTGTGCATTTGCGCCAAATACACATGCCATAACCATGGCAAATACAGCAATTAATTTTTTCATTGTATTGATTTTTATTACGGTTTTAACTTCAAAGTTCGTGCCAAACGTTTTAGTAAACGTAGAAGCTTTATTTTGGTAGCCTTAAAGAAGGCAAGTATATAAATTTTTAACTTTGCTATCCAATTATTTAGACATGGAAATTGCTTCAAAATACGATCCCAAAAAGAGTGAAGACAAATGGTATTCATTTTGGATGGAAAACAACTTTTTTAAATCGGTCCCCGATGAGCGGGAACCTTATACAGTTGTGATACCTCCTCCAAATGTTACGGGAGTCCTGCACATGGGGCATATGCTAAATAATACCATCCAAGATGTGCTGGTGCGAAAGGCCAGAATGGAAGGGAAAAATGCATGTTGGGTTCCGGGAACGGATCACGCATCCATTGCCACAGAAGCCAAAGTTGTTGCCAAGTTGAAGGAAGAGGGAATAGCCAAGTCCGACTTAACTAGGCCAGAGTTTTTGGAACATGCGTGGGAATGGAAAGAAAAACATGGTGGAATTATCCTGGAACAGCTCAAAAAATTGGGTGCATCTTGTGACTGGGATAGAACGTCCTTTACTATGGATCCGGAATATTCCAAGTCGGTTATTGACACCTTTATTGATTTATTCAACAAAGGGTTAATCTACAGAGGTGTTCGGATGGTAAACTGGGATCCGGGAGCTTTAACGGCTTTATCGGATGAAGAAGTAATCCACAAAGAACTTCAAGGGAAATTATATTATTTAAAATATAAGGTAGTAGGATCCGATGAATTTATGGTTGTGGCTACCACTCGTCCAGAAACGATTTTGGGAGATACTGCCGTGTGTGTTAATCCAACCGACGCGCGATACCAGCATCTAGTTGGTAAGCAAGTGGAAATTCCGGGTGTTGGGAGACATGTTAATGTTATTGCCGACGCATATGTGGATATTGAGTTTGGAACAGGGTGTTTGAAAATCACCCCGGCCCACGATATCAACGATTATGAGTTGGGAATCAAACATAATTTGGAAAGCATTGATATTCTGAACGACAATGGAACGCTCAACGATAAAGGTGGAGCTTATGCCGGAATGGATCGCTTCGATGTTCGGAAAAAAATTGTAGTGGACCTAAAAGGATTGGGTCTAATTGAAAAGATGGAAGACTATACCAATAAGGTAGGTTGTTCGGAACGGTCTGGAGCTGTTATTGAACCGAAACTTTCCTTGCAGTGGTTCCTGAAAATGGAGGACTTATCCAAGCCTGCTCTTGAGAATGTGATGAATGATGAAATTCAGTTTCATCCAAAGAAATTCAAGAACAGCTACAAACATTGGATGGAAAATGTGAAGGATTGGTGTTTGTCTCGTCAGCTGTGGTGGGGACATCAAATCCCTGCTTGGTATTATGGTACTGGAATCTCTGATTTTGTTGTTGCTACTACCATTGAAGAGGCAACAACCCTTGCTGCCACAAAAACAGGCAAGCCCGAAGCAGATTTAACCATGCGTCAGGATGAGGATGTTTTGGATACCTGGTTTAGCTCTTGGTTATGGCCCATTTCAGTATTTGATGGGTTTTCCAAACAGGAAGAAATAGATTATTACTACCCTACCAATGATATAGTAACCGCACCTGAAATTATGTTTTTCTGGGTGGCGCGTATGGCCATTGCTGGGTATGAGTATAAAAACGAAAGACCGTTCAAGAATGTGTACTACACAGGTATTGTTCGGGATCCGCAAGGACGAAAAATGTCGAAATCCCTCGGGAATTCACCAGATCCTCTGGATTTAATTGGGAAGCATGGCGCCGACGGGGTGCGAGTAGGAATGTTGTTGTCGAGCCCTGCCGGAAATGACCTCCTTTTTGATGAGGCTTTGTGCGAACAAGGTCGAAATTTTTCCAATAAAATTTGGAATGCGTTTCGTTTGGTAAACTCCTGGGAAATAGATGCTTCCATCTCTCAGCCAGAGTCATCGAACATAGCTTTAAAGTGGTTCGAAGCTCGTTTTAATGAGTGTTTGGGGAGTATTGAAAATGAATTTGCTCAATTTCGAATCAGCGAAGCCCTAATGGCTAGTTATAAATTAGTTTGGGACGATTTCTGCTCCTGGTTTTTGGAGTTTGTAAAGCCTGCTTATCAGAGTCCAATTGACGCTGAAACTTACGCGGGAGTTGTAAGTGCATTTGAGCGGATTCTAAGAGTTCTTCACCCGTTTATGCCCTTTATCACAGAAGAAATATGGCATTTAATAGGAGACCGGAAGTCGCCAAGTGAAGCTCTTGTTGTTGGTGAATGGCCAAAAGTAGAAGCCAAGGATGATGCTGTTTTGGCAATGGTATCTAATGCACAGGAAATTATCACGCAGATAAGAAACGTACGTAAGGCCAATAACTTACCTAATAAGGAGCAGTTGGTACTGAAAGTCCGAAATCACACCCTAAACGGGGAAAGGTCCATAGTTGCCAAAATGGCCAATCTTTCCGACATCGAAACGGTGACCGAAAAGGAAGACCAGGCATTTAGCTTTATCCAAGGTGGGGTTGAATACTATATTCCGTTTGGTGACACCATAGATGTTGAGGCAGAAAAGGCTAAAATGGAAGAAGAATTGAAATATACGCAAGGATTCTTGATGTCCGTTTCCAAAAAGTTAAGCAACGAAAAATTTGTCAGTGGAGCACCGGAACAAGTGGTAGCCAATGAACAAAAGAAAAAGGCAGATGCGGAACAAAAAATCAGCATGTTGCAAGAGAAGTTAGCTTCCATGTAATTCAAGGTGGGTATTATCAGTATAAAAACCCTGGCAATTGTCGGGGTTTTTTATTGGTACCTATTGCTGTTTTTTGCATTTAATATTTACCTTAGGTAACACGAACTTTACACTAAATTTATATAGCACCATTTCCTTTGAGGAATGGTGGTGCGCTTGTTAAATATGGATCAATCTGGCAATTTTGCAACAATCAATAGGGAGGTTTCTTGGCTCGGGTTTAATCACCGGGTTTTACAGGAGGCCATGAGTAAATCTGTACCCGCTATTGAACGTTTGCGATTTCTTGGGATTTTCTCGAATAACCTGGATGAGTTTTTCCGAGTGCGGGTGGCTACGCTAAACCGAATGAAAAAATTAGGTGGAGAAGCCAGGAACTATTTCGAAATGGATCCGGAGGAATGTTTGGAAGTGATTAACGACCGAGTTATTGAACTACAGGAGAAGTTCGAGCAAGCCTTTAGCGAAATCGTAAAAGAATTAAAGGAGGACCATAATATTGACTTTGTAGATGGGGAAGGATTAACTCCTGAAGACAGAACGGATGTTTATTCGTATTACGAGATGGACGTAAAGCCGCACATGGTGCCATTGATGCTAACTAAAAACTCCCCCATTCCTAGAATACGAGATAAGTCCATTTTTCTAGCCATAAAAATGTACAAAAACAGCATCGAAGGTAGTGAGTCTGAATACGCCTTACTCGAGGTTCCTGAAACAGCTATGATACCCAGGTTTTATGTCTTGGACCCCAAATTCGATGGAGATACCACCAAAATAATTCTGATTGATGACGTAATCAGAATGAACCTCAAGAATATTTTTAAAATTTTTGATTTCGACCATCTTGAAGCCTATACAGTAAAGTTAACCCGGGATTCGGAGTTGGATATTGCCGAGGATATTTCTATTTCATTGATGGATAAACTGTCCAAAAGTGTTGAGAAAAGGGAGAAAGGTGTGTTTGTTCGTTTTGTGTATGATCAATCCATACCAGAGGACCTGTTGGATTTTCTTTTGAAGAAATTTCAGTTTTCCAAAAAGCAAGGGTTTATTGCGGGGGGGCGCTATCACAACTTTAAGGATTTCCTCACTTTTCCAACCATCAAAAAAGAGCTGAGCTTTCCTGCCTTTCAACCCATTCCTCATTATCGTTTGGAGAAAAAAAAGTCATTGCTGGATGAAATTGAAAAAGGAGATGTTTTGCTGCATTATCCTTTTCATAGTTTTTCCAATATCACCGATTTAATTCGGGAGGCGGCGATTGATCCGAAAGTGAAAACCATTAAGATCACAGCTTACCGTCTTTCCAAAAACAGCATGGTGGTAAAAGCCCTTATTAATGCTGCCAAGAATGGGAAAAAGGTGGTGGTTGTTTTGGAACTCCAGGCCCGATTCGACGAGAAAAACAACCTTGGTTGGTCCAAAATTCTGGAAGAAAACGGAGTCCGGGTTCAGTTTGGGGTAAATGGATTAAAGGTTCACTGCAAACTCATTTTAATTGAGCGGAGTATCGGTGGTGGAAAAAGCCAATATTTTGCCCACATCGGAAGTGGTAATTTCCACGAGGGGAATGCCAAAATTTATACGGATTACTCTTTATTAACGGCCAACCAGGATATTGCCAAGGAAGTCCACAAGGTATTTAAGTTTTTGAAGGATAATTACCGCCGAGAGGAGTTTGTTCACCTCTGGGTTGCGCCCTATAGTTTGCGCGAGAATTTTGTTGCCCGCATTAAAGCCGAAATGGAAAAAGCGGCCAATGGCGAGGATGCACTTGTCCGTTTAAAATTGAATAATTTGGTGGACCACGACTTGGTGCAGTTGATTTACCAAGCCAACAAAGTAGGGGTGAAGTTTCAATGTGTGATTCGGGGAATTTGTTCTATAATTCCTGGTTTGCCGGGAGTAAGTGAAAACATTGAAATCAGAAGTGTTGTTGGACGGTTTTTAGAACATTCCCGGGTGTTCATTTTTGGGGCTTCAGGACAAGAAAAAGTAATGGTAAGTTCGTCGGATTTAATGACCCGAAATCTAGACAAGCGTGTGGAAGTTGCAACACCCATTTATGATCACCAATTGGTTAGCGAGTTAGTCGATAATTTTTCCATGTATTGGAAGGACAACCAAAAAGCAAGATTAATTAGTCCAGATTTAGATAACCAATTTGTGGATGATGGGTTGGAACCGTTTTCCGCCCAAGGTTACATGCGAGAATACTATATACAAAATAGAGACTAGATGTTTTACGGAGCTATAGATATTGGATCCAACGCCATCCGTTTGTTGATTGGGCAAATCACCAATTTGGATGGACGTGATGGGGTAAAAAAAATCAACTTAATCCGACTGCCCATTCGTTTGGGACAGGAAGTTTTTGAGGATAATACCATTTCCAAGGAAAAACAAGATGAACTGATTTCGGGTTTGTTGGCTTTTATTCAGATTCTGAAAGTATATAAAGTGAGTGGTTTCCAAGCGTATGCCACTTCCGCCCTGCGCGAGGCCCTTAATAGGACTGAAGTTTTAAAAAGAGTTGAAAGAAAAACGGGGCTAAAGGTTCGTTGCATTGAGGGTGATTTAGAAGCCAAACTTATTTTGGGAGCCTTCGAAACGTTAGCACTAGATTATTCCAGGGATTACCTGTCCATCGATGTGGGAGGTGGAAGTACAGAATTGTCACTGCTGAAAATGGGAAGTGCAGTAATGAGTCAGAGTTTTCGGTTGGGAACTGTGCGGGTAATGAACAATCAGGATGAGGACGCAGAGTGGTTGCGAATGAAAAACTGGATAGTGGATAATTGCCAGGGAATGCGTAGGCTAACCGGTTTAGGAACAGGGGGGAACATAAACCGGTTCTTGAAATTAAGTCACACTAAAACCCAAGGCTTTGTCACCTTCTTTGAGTTGCAATCCTTGAGTCAGGATTTAGCGAAATTAACTTTGGATGAGCGGATATTAAAATATCACTTAAGGGAAGACCGGGCGGATGTGATTGTTCCGGCCTCTAAAATTTATATCAATGCCATGGATTATGGCGATATCGACTTAATTCAAGTTCCTAAAATAGGGTTGACGGATGGGATGATATATGCTATGCACAAAGGAGTTATAGATAGTCAGCAATTGAATAGCTGATGTATCCTATTACTTCATGGAATAAGCCTGCCCAAGCTCCCAAAACGCCAAAGTTGGGTAGTATAATGTGCTCGAAATAAAACTTTCTTTTTCCTACGTGTCTATCCGTCGTGTACGCAATTACTTCAAATCCTTGTTTTTCAAAACAGGCTCTAGCTCGTCTCATGTGGGATTCGCTGGTTACTAGAAGTATTTTTTTTGGACCGATGAGGTCTTTGCTAAACAATGCGTTTTCGTAGGTGTTTTTGGAATTCTCCTCAGTGAGGAGTACAGCTTCGGTATAATTGATATCCTCTAAAAAGCGTCGAACAAACTTGGCCTCTTTGTTCTCGGGTTCCCGAATTCTCCCGGATCCACCAGATATTAACAGTGTATCAATGCAGTTTTGGTGACTGAGTCTGAAGGCTTGCCAGAAACGGTCGGCAGCTTGGTGGAACTGAATGCGCTCCAAGTTTTGATCATAGTTAGAAAAACCGCCTAAGACTACCGCTGTGGTGATGTCCTCCGGAATGTTTCTGTCTTCCATGGGTGGAATCATCCACAAACGTTGGACTTCTTCAAATAAAAAGCCATTCGAAAAAAGAATAAATATGCCTAATGCTAATTTCCGAAATCGATTTTTCCAATGGGATTGAATGGTGAAACTCACAATTAAAAACAAGGTGATCCAAGCCAAGGGCTGCAGGAAAAAACTGAATATTTTAGAGAGGATAAAAAACATTTATGTTCGTTTTGCTAATAAAGTGTTACCAAGTAGCCCAAGCAAAATTAAGGTAATTCCAATTAAGTTAATGAGTGTGATGTATTCGTCAAATATCCAGGATCCAATAGCAATTGCGTAAATAGCTCCAATGTATTTGAGGGGTGTGATGACGGCGGCAGTATCGGATTGGAGTGCTTTTGTCATGGCAATTTGTGCGATTTGGGTAAAAACGCCCATGATTACAATGAGCCACCATTCGGATTGATTGGGGATTACAAAATCGAAAAGGCACCAAATTCCCATGATGGGTAGGGCAACCAAAGGGAAATAGAAAACCACATTAATGGGTTGGTCTGTTTCTCGGCATTGGCGGATAGCGTTGTAAGCTACACCGGAGAATAATGCAGATGAAATTCCGAGTAAAAGGTAGGGGACGGACACTCTCGAATCGAAGCCTTTTAGGACTACAATTCCAATAATGCATAAAATAAAAAAAGGAATTTGGACCTTCTTAAAAGTCTCTTTAAAAAAGAGTGAGGCGATAAGGATGGTAAAAATGGGGCTGAGGTACTGAATAGCGACAGCACTGGCCATTGGCATATTTTGCAGGGTTACAAAAAAAAGAGTTAAAGCAATTGTTCCGAAAACCCCTCGAATTAAAAGCCATTTTTTGTTGTTCCCAAACAAGGGGAGCTTTTTTTGGCGGATGATAACAAGGCACAAAATGATGGAAACGGCACTTCTAAAAAACACCAATTCCTGAACAGGAAATCGGTCCAGAAATTTAACGCAGGTATTTACAAGGGCAAAGCAGGTTGTGGCAATTATCATATATATTACACCAAACCAGCGTGTGTTTTTCATGGAGCAAATGTAGTTTTTTGAAAAGCGGATTTTTAGCTTTCCCATCATCCTTTTCCAAAATGGCTTTAAAGTGATTGTACAAGCTTTATATTTGTGCTCTTAAAATCAAATTATGACACCTACAAATCCATATATTCCAACTAATAAAGTGCGTATTGTAACCGCAGCAAGTTTGTTCGACGGGCACGACGCTGCTATTAATATTATGCGCCGGATTATTCAATCTACCGGCTGTGAGGTAATACACCTGGGGCATGACCGTTCCGTTGAGGAGGTTGTGAACTGTGCCATTCAGGAGGACGCTCAGGCAATTGCCATGACATCCTACCAAGGAGGTCACAATGAGTATTTTAAGTATATGCACGACCTTCTTCAGGAAAAAGGTGCAGGCCACATCAAGATTTTTGGTGGAGGAGGAGGAGTTATTCTTCCCGATGAAATTAAGGAGTTGATGGATTACGGGGTAACCCGGATTTATAGCCCAGATGATGGGAGAGGGATGGGATTGCAGGGGATGATTAATCACCTGGTGGAAACATCTGATACTCCTGTTGGAGAACACTTAAATGGGGAGCTAAAATCCTTGGATAAAAACAACTGGAATGCCATTGCTCGATTAATTTCGGCGGCAGAAAACTTTCCGTTAAAACATGCAGATGTCCTTTCGGAAATTCATAATCTAGCTCAAAAAAGTGATACTCCAGTTTTAGGAATTACGGGAACGGGTGGAGCAGGAAAGAGTTCATTGGTAGATGAGTTGGTGCGCCGGTTCTTAATTGATTTTGAGGATAAAACTATTGCCATAGTGAGTGTTGATCCATCGAAACGGAAAACAGGTGGAGCATTATTGGGAGACCGTATCCGGATGAACTCCATTAAGAACGACAGAGTATACATGCGTTCTTTGGCAACAAGGCAAAGTAACCTTGCTTTGTCTAAACACGTTAAGGAAGCCATAGATATATTGAAGGCAGCCAACTACGACCTTATTATTCTGGAAACATCTGGGATAGGACAGTCGGACACGGAAATCATTGAGCACAGTGACGCTAGTTTGTATGTAATGACTCCCGAATATGGAGCAGCAACTCAGTTAGAGAAAATCGACATGCTTGATTTTGCTGATTTAATTGCTTTGAACAAGTTTGATAAACGCGGAGCATTGGATGCTTTGCGCGATGTTAAAAAGCAATTTCAGCGCAACCATAATTTATGGGACGAGAATCCGGCAAATATGCCTGTTTTCGGAACTATTGCAAGTCAGTTTAACGATCCAGGGATGAACAACCTGTACCGTTCTGTCATGCAAAAAATTGTAGAACGCACTGGTGCAAAATTGGAAACTACTTTTGATGTCTCTGAGGCTATGTCAGAGAAGATTTACGTTATACCGCCCAACAGATCTAGGTATTTGGCGGAAATTGCAGAAAACAACCGCGGGTATGATGATTGGGCAACGAAGCAATGCGAAGTTGCCGATCAGTTGTATGCGTTGATTGGTTCCATAAAAACGATAGAGAATACCAATTTAGAGGATAAGGATAGGTTAGTTAAAGGGCTTCAAGAGACCTTTGAATTAACAAAAATGAACTTGGATCCCCACAACATGAAGTTGATTGAGGAGTGGGAAGGGAAAGTGGCCCGGTACAAGGCGCCTGAGTTTATATTTAAAGTGCGGGAAAAAGAGTTGCGGATTAAAACGCATTCTGAATCCCTTTCTCATTCTCAAATCCCAAAAGTATGTTTGCCAAGCTATAAAGGTTGGGGAGATGTATTGAAGTGGTCTTTGCAAGAGAATGTGCCTGGTGAATTCCCGTATACAGCAGGCTTATTTCCATTTAAACGCGAAGGCGAGGATCCAACGCGGATGTTTGCAGGTGAAGGTGGTCCGGAAAGAACCAACCGTCGATTCCACTACGTTTCCTTGGGAATGCCCGCAAAACGACTTTCAACAGCGTTTGACTCGGTTACCTTATACGGAAATGATCCAGGTTTACGCCCCGATATTTATGGGAAGATTGGGAATGCGGGAGTTTCGGTATGTAGTTTAGACGATGCCAAGAAACTGTATTCTGGTTTCGATTTAGTAGATCCGATGACTTCAGTGAGTATGACTATTAATGGTCCTGCTCCGATGCTTCTTGGCTTTTTCTTGAATGCCGCTATTGATCAGCAGTGCGAGAAATACATAAAGTCGAAAGGTTTAGAGAAAGAGGTTGAGGCTAAGATTGCCAAAATATTTAAGGAAAAAGGCCTAAAAAGACCAGAATATGCGGGGCCATTGCCGGAAGGGAATGACGGCTTAGGTCTCATGCTTTTGGGGGTGACTGGAGATCAGGTATTGCCAGATAGTGTTTACCAAGAAATTAAAGTGCAGACCCTTAAGAGTGTTCGGGGAACGGTTCAGGCCGATATATTAAAAGAAGACCAGGCACAAAACACCTGTATTTTCAGTACCGAGTTCGCGCTTCGTTTAATGGGGGATGTACAGGAGTATTTTATTGATAATGCCGTTCGGAATTTCTATTCCGTATCCATATCGGGTTATCACATTGCAGAAGCAGGTTCCAACCCAATTACCCAGCTGGCTTTTACATTATCCAACGGATTTACGTATGTAGAATACTACTTAAGCAGGGGGATGGACATCAACAAGTTTGGACCTAACTTAAGTTTCTTCTTTTCCAACGGAATTGATCCAGAATATGCAGTAATTGGGCGTGTAGCAAGACGTGTGTGGTCCAAGGCTATGAAAATGAAGTACGGGGCAAATAGTCGGGCTCAGATGCTGAAGTACCACATTCAAACCTCCGGTAGATCCTTGCATGCTCAGGAAATCGATTTTAACGATATCAGAACTACGCTGCAAGCATTGTATGCTATTTATGATAACTGTAATTCACTGCATACCAATGCATACGATGAAGCCATAACTACTCCAACAGAGGAAAGTGTGCGGCGGGCAATGGCTATTCAGTTAATTATTAACCGGGAATTGGGGCTTGCCAAGAATGAAAACCCCATTCAAGGATCGTTTATAATTGAGGAGTTGACCAACCTGGTTGAGGAAGCTGTTTTACTTGAGTTTGAACGCATTTCGGAGCGAGGTGGAGTGCTGGGTGCTATGGAGACGATGTATCAGCGGTCTAAGATCCAGGAAGAGTCTTTGTACTATGAAACCTTGAAACACAATGGGGAGTTTCCAATTATTGGCGTAAATACCTTTTTGAGTTCTAAAGGATCTCCAACTGTTGTTCCAGCGGAGGTGATTCGGGCAACAGAGGAGGAGAAGCAAGCGCAAATTGATGGCTTGATTGAATTGAATAAAAGATGGCCACTGAAAAGTGAGGAGTGGATGGCGGAGTTGCAAGCTGCGGCTGTGGAGAACAGAAACATGTTTGACCTGCTAATGGAGGCTTCAAAGTATTGTTCTCTTGGACAAATCACTCACGCCCTTTTTGAGGTAGGTGGCCAATACCGAAGGAATATGTAATTCATTGAATATTAGAGAGGTAAAAGGGCGTTCAGTTATTGGACGCCCTTTTTGTTTATCGGAAAAATAATACCGAAAAACGGGTGGTAACGTTCATTCTTCGATGAAAAAGCCGTGTTTATTATTGGTTTAAGCACTTGTGTCTAATTTCATGACTATCAGTCACTGACTAATGGTTGTTATCTGAAATGGTTTTCTAACTTTAATCCAGTTAAACACCACATTATGAGAAAGTTGATTGCCCTATTTGTTGCCTTAACCTCTACTTTTACTGCCTTCTCTCAATGCCCAGCTGGGACTACACCCTATTATTTGCAAGCGGCGGATCCTTCTGTCTTAGCAAATTGGAATATAAATACCTTAGGAACCGGGGCTACTTTGTCCTCCTTTTCCAATCCCAATATTTGTTATTTGTTTACGTACCAAACGTCTTCTACCTTTTTAGGGATTACGACAATGACTACATATAATGTAGATGGCCAACAGGCTGGAGATTGGGTAATTGGTGGATCTGGATCAGCTGTTATTTTAACAGATAATTTAGATAATAACGGCTTTGCAGTGGAGTGGCCAGCTGGAACTAAAATATTTATGCCCAACGGAACTACTATGAACTTGGAGGCTACTACATCCAATCCAATACCTGATTTTTCTGGTGCACAAGATTTAAGTGGGGATATTACTTACTCTTCTGCGGATGGAGCGGATATTGAAATTGAATTGGGGAATAACTCACTTGATATAGGCTCATTAACCATATTGTCTACGGGGAGTTCTAATGTTAGTATGAATTACACAGGTTCTAGTATAAATATTGGAACCTTTACTGTGATGGGGAATACAGGGACTTATTTGTCGGGAGATTTTAACTCTGCAACAGTAGATATCGAAAGTTGTCAATTGAATATTTCTGGAAACACAGGAAACACCGATATGGACTTGAACGGGAGCTTTGTGGTTAAAACCCTAAACGTTGGAGCAAGCCATGTTACTAAATTAGTAGGAAGCTCTGTTTTTAATGTGCACGGAACATGGACTTCTGGGAATTCTTCAGAGGATGTGTTTACAGCAGATGCTCCTGGAGCATCGGTAGAGTTAGCTCACGACGATGTTTCATTTGATTACTGGTTAAGTGTTGTTCCGAATATTATTGGTGGTACGGATGTGGAGTACACAATTTTGAAAGACATTATTTGTGATGTTGATGCCGTTTTGCATTTTGCTGCAGACGCTAACGTTTCTTTTACGACTTCACAGCCGATTTTAATTGACGGGATTTGGAATGCAAACGGACTTCGTTTTTTAGGAGATTTTACCCTGGATTCAGCAACAAACGTAACGTTTGATATTCCGTTTATGTCGGATGCAGGAACGTTGGTCGTTGCCGATGGAGCTACATTAACAACCGGTCAATCAGCGGGAGGAGGAACCGTTAATTCTGTTCAGATATACGGTGATTTTTACCAACAAAATGTGTTTGATGATATGTTTCTTAATAGTTCAAGTATCATGGAGATTATGGATGGTGGAATGTACTTTTTGGATCAGAGTACCCTCCAAGTTCCATTGAGCTCAGAACTAATTGTGCGCCATGGAGGTTCATTTATCCAAGATGAATGGAGTTCTAGTACTTGCGTGAAATTAGGGACTAATCTTCCTTCCGAAATTACTGTTGAATATAATTTTGGAGCTGCTACCCCCAATGTCTACCAATATATTTGCGCTCCTGTTAAAAACCAAAGTCTAAATGTGTCCAATAGTGCCTCCTATTACTACAACGATTGTACAGAAGGAATAGGAAACTGGACTTGGACTTATGGTGCTATGGAAGCAGGACGAGGATATGCTTTGTTGGAGCCAGCAGGATTAAGTACTTGGACAGGGATACCAAACAACGATTACTTTACAGAGCCCTACGCTCCAATTGTAGGGAAACCTCAAACTGGTAATGCAGAAAGCTGGACCTTGGTTGGGAATCCATACCCTTCTCCAGTTTTAGCATCTGCTTTTTTAACAGATTATGATAATAGCTATGGCTTAATGGGTGCCGTATATATTTGGGACCAAGCAGCAAGTGGTGCTACATGGGGCGCTTTCTCCAGCGATGATTATGTTGTGGTAAATGGAACAGGAGTTTCCTGGGCTGGTGGAAGTTTTGTGGATACAGTGGATGCATCTAATTACTGGATAGCTCCTTTCCAAGGCTTTTTTGTGGAGGGGGATCCAACTTCATCTCAGGACAATGTTTATTTCGGAAATGAAATGCGTTTACCCAGTTTAACAACGAACTACGATTTTACGTTGAAAAATGCGGCCAAAAAACAGAAAATGTGGTTCGCAATTCGTCAGAATTCAGACCAAGCCTCTTGTTTAGTTGGTTTTATTGATAGCGCCTCTACCGGATGGGATAAGTACTACGACGCAAAACCCAATATTTCCAATATGGGTTTGTCTACGTTGGTAAACGATAGCTTGGAAGCGGCTATTCAGGGGCTGCCAAGCTTCACTGGTGAAGAACAATTAATTTTGAGAGCAACCTTAAATGGCGATGGGAATTACACCATTACTATCCCTGCCCAATTGGATATGGATAACCAAGAGGTGTGGTTAATAGACCCCGTTTATGGAGCTGAACATCCATTACATCAAGAG
Organism: Luteibaculaceae bacterium; assembly: GCA_047618705.1. Lineage (GTDB taxonomy): Bacteria > Bacteroidota > Bacteroidia > Flavobacteriales_D > Luteibaculaceae > JBLHJD01. The sequence goes on along the minus strand of JBLHJD010000007.1, from coordinate 4,244 downwards.
GATTACTTATTCCTGGAAGCCAGTGGTTTAACACACCGTGATTTTATCATTGTTTTTAAAGACCCAAATGCCGTAACGGTTCTAGAAAAAAACAATACGTCTACTTTCTTTGGGTTGAAAAATGAAAATGGGAAATGGGTGTACACAGCTGACGCGCAAGTTCGCTTGTTCAACCTTTCTGGGAAGTTGGTGGATTCGTACTCAGTTAAGCATAATGATCCATGGACGGGAACCCCGGGAAGGGAAGAAGTTGTCGTGTATATGTCGAATAAAAATGGACGCTCATTCTCATTAAAAATGGGTATGTAGAAGCTCTCAATTGTCACATCGGATATATAATGACCGTTAGTTATTTCGTGTAGTTTTGCGGGTGCATATTGATAATGAATGTACCCATGAAATTGATTTCCCCCCCCCAATCAATCCTCAGTATTGTTTGTAGCTTGTTTATTTTTTCAAACAGCTTTTCCCAATGTCCCACAGGTAGTAGTACCTATATTTTAACAGACCCGGATCCTACAGATTTATCCAACTGGGAAAACAATGGCGGAGGTGCCTTACCTGATTTTACAACAGGCAATGTTTGTTATTTGCTTTCCAGCAGTTTCCTACTGTTATTGTCTTCTGGAGTAGATGCTGAGTTAACACGTGATTGGAATATCACGGGAGCCAATTGTGGAATTCAACTCCCTGGTATTAGCTCCCTAAACAATATGGGATACTCTATTTCATGGCCATCAGATTTTGAATTGTATATCGCAGATGGTGCTGTTTGGACTTACTCGAAATCGAGTGTTTTGGGAACAAATGATTTTCAGTTTGAAGATTTGGTTTTTTTGGAGGGGAGGTGGTCATAACCGGTAACGGGTCTTTAGCTCATTCGATCAATTTGGGCGATAAGAGTTTTCCTGACGGAACACTAACTTTTAATGTTGCCGGTTCTAGTGGGGACGATGATTTGGTGCTTAGTAATGACCTGTCCATTGGTACGCTGAACACAAAAGGAACGCACCGAACCCGCCTCTAATCTGGTTCGGATATCACAGTTACCGCCCTATTTAATAATGAAAACACTACTGAAGATCCATATTTTAGTGCATCGAGTGGAGATCGGAATGTTTTTTTAGGAGATGTTACCCTCGTTGGAACAACCGAAGCCTTTTTGGGGACTCAAAAAACGCAATATACTTTGGCAAATACACTCCCCTTTTTGGGGGATTGTATTTGGCGATTGGGCAATGACCAGTTTGTTGCCTTTAATCCGGCCAGTACCGTTTCTTTCGATGAAAGTACCGGCGCAGATAATGGAGGAGTCCTGTTTACTGAGGATTTTCCCTTTGTAGCCGCTGATGATGTGGAAATTGCAATTACAAGCAATGCGGAGGCTTTAAAAAAGGTCTCGGTTGCGAATGGAGCGAGCTTACTTTTAACCCAAGGCTCATTCGACTCCTTATTGGTAGAGGGAGAAGTATATGTCACTAACATTGGAGCCGTTCCAATGCAGGTAAGTAATCAATTGGATATTCAGAACGGGGGTGTTTTTGTTGTGAATACAAGTTCCGAGTGTGAGGTGAAGAATAGTGGTGTTTTTGTTGATGGAACAGGTAGTTTAGTCCAACTGGGAACAGGTGAATTAAATGTATTAGGGACCGATTCTCCCGCTGAAATCTCCATTTCGAGTTCCTTTTCCGGGAGTTCTTGGGGAACCTATACTTATTGGTCTTCCCCAATTCAGAATCAAGCTTTGTCTATTGTTAATTATATGTCTTACGCTTACACAGATAGAGGCGAAGGATTGGATGATTGGACTCCGTATTATGAAAGTATGGAAGTTGGACGTGGTTATGCGTTAAATCAGGCAGAAACGGGTGTTGTTTTTTCTGGATTGCCGTACAATGGTAGTTTGAATGCCGGAACACCTGAAGTTGGACCTATTACAGGGGGTAGTGAAAGTTGGACTTTGATTGGTAACCCTTACCCAGGCGGGTTGCATACAGCAACTTTTTTGGATGATTTGGATAATTCAAGTTCAATTCAAGGGGCTGTTTATATTTGGGATCAGGATAAGTCAGCTGCAGAGTGGGACGGTTTTGGAAGTTCGGATTATACGGCAATTAATGGAACTGGAGCATCTTGGGTTGGGGATGAATTTGCTGACACAACAGATGCTAGTAATTTTATGATAGCTCTATTTCAAGGTTTTTTTGTGGAAGGGCAAGGAGCTTTGGCAGCAAATGGCATGTTTGCAAACGCGATGCGGGATCCCGCTTTAGTGGGTGTTTATGCACATAGCTTTAAAAGTAAGCAGGATAAAAATAAATTGTGGTTGAAGGTGGAGCAAGGAGGTGCAAAATCCACCTGTTTAATTGGGTTTTTAGAGGGTGCTACTAAAAAATGGGATAGAAATTTTGACGCTTCCCCATTGGGAGGTGAGTTGAGTGTTGTCTCGCTAGTTGATGAGAAACCAGCTATGATTCAAAGCTTGCCTCCTTTTTCGGTTCAGTATACCGTTGTTTTTCAGGTTCAACTTCAGGAAAAAAACACAAGCTTTTACCTTGGGCGTGGAACACTTACCGGGGTTTGAGCCTGGGCAAGAAATCTGGATTCGGGAAATGCCTAATGGTAATTATTATAAACTTTCCGATGGGGATGTACATTTGGGAATTTCTTCTTCTGAACTTATTTTCCAACTTTTATTCCAAGAACCAACTGTTGTTTCAATAGAAAGTGAATTTTTGGATGAAGATTTCTCGGAATTATTAAATCTGGAAAAGGGGGCTGTTCGGTTTTTAGAGGATGGTGAAGTGACTTTTACGGATGTTCTTGGAAGGCTTATTCAAAAAAGGAAGGTGAAATCAGAAGAGGTCGTAATTATCGATGAAGCAACCGTGAATTTCGTTTTGTTTCATGCCCGTTCGGGGAAATATTCAGTACTTAGGGTGGTCAAAAAATAGGGGTAATTTGTTGGTTGTTAGGTATTTATTGCTATATTCAATATCCCCCGAAAAAAATTAGATCATGAGCGAAATTGTATTTGAAGACCGTAAAAGTAAAACCATTCAGAGAATTAATATTCAGAGTCCAGAAGCAGCTACTGAATTACGGAAAAAAATAAATGATTTAGATCCTAATTATTGGGAGTCTTTATCTCCCATTCAAGAATTTCTGGCCATGCAATCTTTTAAAAAACAATTGCAAGGTCAGTAATCCTCATTTGATTTTTTACCTTTAAAGCGTGAAAAATCAACTTCTATTAATTGCTATTTCGCTTTTCTCGGTGACCGTCTCGGCTCAGAAGAAAAAGCCGATTGTTCTAACTAGTCAGCAGAAATGCGAGCTGGTGTTAGAGCTTCCTTCTTCCTATACGCCTAATTTTTCCAACGGCTTGGTTTTGGATTTTTCCAATGCTCAAAAATCAAAAGTCCCCAATACTTTAGGCCGCATTTTTGTGCCAAAAGGAACGGCTGATTCATGTTTGACTATGGCCTTAAACGAGGTTCTAGAGAATTACTTTTTTGACGAAAAGAGGCGTTTTGTTTTGGTAGAGGGAAGTCGGATTAATGAAGCTTTAACTTTTACTGAACGTTTTCAGGAATGGGTAAAAGGAGGTGTGTTTTTTGGTGAGTTAAATGATACTCACCGCGATAGCACCGGTTGGTTGTCTTTCTTTGATATTCCAGTGATTGCCGAAGCAAAACCGAATTCTCATTTTACGGATGTTTTGGCTTTTCATGAAGCCATTTGGGAAGAACGAGAAAATGTTTTTGCGCAAGAAACCTTTACTTGGGTAGATTCTTTAGCTCGATTAGATGTGTCTGATGTGTTGTTGTCGGATAAAGATCAGGCTGAGCGGTTTAATTTTATTATAGCCCCTTTAAAAGCCTCGCCAGGGAAGTCCATTAAGTTAGAGTCCGATGGTTTTACAATCCCTTTTGCTCTCGTTGAATTAAGTGATATGCAAGGAAAGATTGTGCATTTAGATTCTATCCCGTTTGTGGAAAGTGTGGGATTGCTTACTGTGCCTAAAGTAAAAAACAAAGGCTATTATCAGTTGAATATTCAAGGGCCTGAAATGATGTATTCCAAACGAATTTACATCGACCTTCCTTAGTCTTCATCTCCAAAAAAATCTTCCAACTCGCGGCGTTCTCGTTTGGTAGGGCGTCCCAATCCTTTTCTTCGGTTCAAACTTCGGGAAATAAGGAGCAGTTCGTTTTTTTCTTGATCCTCTTTGGGCGTTGCAT
>JBLHJD010000006.1:0-33104 GCA_047618705.1 Luteibaculaceae bacterium | reverse complement strand
GTAACTTTAGCTCCAAATAATCGCATGGTGTCCATGGTCATATTTATGTATGGTTTGGAAACCGGCTCAGAGTCGAAATGAATTTCTAGTCCTTTTGCTAAACAAGGACCTATCAACAATAAACTGGACACAAACTGAGAAGAGATATCGGCTTTCATATGGACGAGACCGCCGTCTAACTTAGAGCCTTCTATGGCTACCGGAGGATAACCTTGCTCCTTCGTATACTGCATATTTGCGCCTAAGGATTTCAGCGCATCCACCAAATCCCCGATGGGCCGCTCTTGCATGCGGGCAGATCCCGTTAAGACACCTTTGAAATTCTGATTTTGAGCCAAAAAAGATAATAAAAACCGGAAAGGAGTTCCGGCAGGACCAACATCTGCCTGTTGGGGTAACTGCTCCAAAATTGCCTGTAATGTTTGGGTGTCTTTGGCAGAACTAATGCGCGAAATTTCCATTCCAGGTGATAAGGCCTGAATGATCAGGGCCCTATTGGCTATTGATTTTGAAGAAGGGATATCCACTTCCTTATGACGGAAAAGCCCATCCCATTTCCCTAATTTTATCCGTTCAATTCCTTGATCCATAATTCTAATTTTTCCTGCAGATTTTCAGATTGAAAAGTGATGTCTAATTGTGTGTTCCCTGGAGCCAAAGCCAAAGAAAAACGAATTTCCCCTTGGTCATTTTTCTTATCATTCCCCATATTCTCGATTAATTCGGCCGCTGGGAAATTAAAATCGAATCCGCTTCCCACCCATTTTTGGGTAAGTGCCTTTATTGATTTTAGTACAGAAGCCTGAACACCTTGTGATTCAAACAAAAAAGATTCCCCCCACAGCCCTAACAAAACGCAATGACCATGTGGAATTGCCTTTCCACTTTTGTGCGAAAAGCGTTCAATGGCATGCCCTAGGGTATGCCCCAAATTAAGCACCTTTCTCACCCCTTTTTCCAAGGGATCTTTTTTGACGACGTCACTCTTTACCGCAACGACTTCCTGCAAAAAAGCATCAGAAAAATCCAAGGATTGCGTGGAGCAAACCTTCTCCCAAAGTTCTCCACCTTGGATTAAGCCATGTTTCACAACTTCTCCAAAACCAGAAATCATTTCTTGCTGAGGAAGGGTAGACAAAAAGTGAGAATCCATGAACACCCTTTGTGGATTAGCAAAAACACCGATATGATTTTTAAATCCCTCAAAATTCACCCCGGTTTTCCCCCCAACGGAAGCATCAACTTGCGCCAGTAAAGTAGTGGGGATATTTACGAAATCGAGGCCTCGTTTATAGGTGGAAGCGATAAACCCTCCTAAATCGGAAATCATGCCACCTCCCAAATTCACCCAAAGGGCATTCCGGCCAATTTGATATTCTGTGAGGGCCGAATACATTTGAGCAACAATTTCCAAAGATTTGGATTCTTCCCCCGCAGGAACCACGAAAAGTTCCGCTTCTTGAAAGCCGTCGCACAGCGTATTTAGCTTACTCCACCAAAAATTGGCGACGTTTTCATCTGAAAAAATAATGATCTTATCATACTCCACATTGGCCCGCCATTGGTTCCAATTTTCGACTACATTTCCAAAAATCAAATTTTCCATAAAAAAGTTTTGCCGAATTAAATGAGAAATGGTGAAACGGGAGTAAATTTGCACATATTTTTAGGCTGATGGTATCTTTTTCTAATACTGAAATTGCTTTTGCAAGCAAAAACAACCGCCAATTAAAAAAGGCTCATTTCCTTTTTAAAATAATGGGTAATCCATCATTGGTTGGTATAGGTTCCCGTGTCACCAATTTGGTATTAAAGTTAAGGCTTCCCGTAAAGTCCTTGATAAAAAATACCATTTTCCAACAGTTTTGTGGAGGGGAGTCGATTCCCCAATGCGCCATTACAACCCAGGTGTTGGATAAGTATGGTATCGGAACCATTTTGGACTACAGTGTAGAAGGGAAACATTCCCCTGCCGATTTTGATGCGACTGAGCGAGAAATTATTAGAACTATTTCTACTGGAGATGGAAACCAACATATTCCGTTTTGTGTTTTTAAACTAACCGGTATTGCCCGTTTCCCCTTGCTCGCCAAACTCAACAGCTTGGGTGAACTAAGTCCAAGAGAAAGGGAAGAGGCTAAAATTTTACATGACCGAGTATACCGCATTTGCAAGGCTGCGTTCGATGCTAATACGCCTATTTTTATTGATGCAGAAGAAAGTTGGATCCAAGATACCATTGACCGGATTGCCACTACCATGATGCAACAATTCAACAAGGAAAAAGCCATTATTTACAATACGGTACAGTTGTACCGGCACGACAGGTTGACTTTTTTGAAAGAGGCTCACCATAAAGCCAAAGTTGGAGGATACATTTTGGGGGTAAAATTGGTTCGAGGCGCTTATATGGAAAAAGAAAGGGCGCGTGCAATTGCCCAGGATTATGCATCGCCTATTCAGCATCATAAGGAAGCAACTGATATCGATTTTAACGATGCTCTTCGCTATGGTGTTGACCACATTGATGAAATCTCGTTTTGTGCTGGGAGTCATAATGAGGAGAGCAACCTTTTGCTAACCCAACTAATGCGGGAAAAAGGATTAGATAACAGTGATAAGCGCATCTATTACGCCCAGCTATTTGGGATGAGTGACCACATCTCCTTCAACCTAGCCAGCGAAACGTTTAATGTTGCTAAATACGTTCCCTATGGCCCCGTGGAGGAAGTTATCCCCTACCTCATGAGGAGAGCCCAAGAAAACACCTCGGTTGCGGGTCAAACTTCCCGTGAACTTCGATTAATTCAAACTGAATTAGACCGCCGTCGTTTATTATAAGATTAATTAGGGAAGGCGCTTGACTTCACGTAGAAGTAAACTGTTTCACCCGGCATTATTTTGGATATTGCGTTTTTATGATTCGTTGAATCTTGAATTTGGATCCGCGCAGTATTTGGCGGATTACTCCCTTGATTTTGCGCTGTGACCGAAAATCGGGTTATTTTTTGTGCTAATTGGATCTCTTTTTGCGTTGGAGCCTCGAGTAAAGAGATGGTATCCCATAAAATGATTTGATCCTTTGGAATTCCTAACAGAACAATATCCCCATCTACCATCCCGAAATCCTGAAGGCTAATTTTTATTACTTTTTGATCTGTTTCAAAAATATGGAATTGATCTTGCCTTAGGGTATCGTCCATGCTAATTTCAAGCCCCGATTTCATTTCGTTTTTCCACCATTTTACTTCCGCCTTCACTTCCTTCACCAATTTTCTGATTTTTTTCAAATTCATTTTCTCTGTGAAAACAAATTGGCCAGAATCACATTTTATCCCATCGGCATATTTCCCAACATAATTTCCGGCAAAGGATGTTAAACCCATCTTTTCCTTTAAGGAACCTTCATACTGAAGGAGGCACATATTTGGGATTAGACTAGTATCAGAAATCTCCAATATTTCCTTTTCGAAAAGGAAAATTTCATTTTGGTTGGATCTGGTTCCACGAAGGGCAATTTTTGCAAAAAAGTGATCGGATTCGCTGAAAGAAAATCCCGTAGGAATTTCTTTGTTCAAATCTAATTCTAGATTCACCTCGAATTGATTTCCATTATAAGAGCGGGTAATTCCCGTCCATTTGGTTTGCGCTTTCACCGAAATTATTCCGAGTAAAAAAAGAAAAACTACATTAATTATCAACTTCATGGAAACGGGTTAAATATCTATCTATATTGGCTCAATCTTAAAAAACTAAACGTATGAAAAAATTAAAGATTTTCTCAACATTAATTGCCCTTTTATTTTTGTCCATGGGAACAGCGATGGCTGGACACCCTGTAAAAAGGAATGTTGAAACAATTGCACAAGAATTGGTAATTGCCAACACAAGTGTTGACGCTCCAAGCATTGATATGACAACGGGTGTGGGTGGATTTAGCGACACTCAAATCATTTCTATTGTCCTGTGTTTCTTCCTTGGTTACCTTGGAATACACCGTTTTTACATGGGTTACACAACCGTTGGAATTATCCAATTGTTAACTCTAGGTGGCTTTGGAATTTGGACTTTGATTGATTTTATTCGCCTTCTAATGGGTGATTTAGGACCGAAATAAGTCTTTCTACATCTTTTACGAAAAGCCGATGAGTAATTTCATCGGCTTTTTTTTTGTTTTAAACTGTCGGGGGCACAATGTAGACTTCTGACTCACTACCGATTTACATTAAAACTTTTGATCGACAAGTCTGGCGCCCATGATTAAAGCAAGCCTAATTCGTCTACCCTATTCCCAATAGAAAAAGCCTTCATTTCTGCTTCTAAAATTCCAAAGTCAGGAAGCTCCACCTTTTTACTAACCCTCCCTTTATCCAGAACAAAAATAGCATTGCATGTTTCTGCTAGGGTGGAAAATATGTGGGAGGAAATGATAACAGTTTTCCCCAAGTCCTTGAGCTTTTTTATTATTTCCACTAGGATAAGGTTACTTTGAATATCAACACCATTAAAGGGTTCATCCAAAATGAAAAAGTCGTTTTGTTGGAGGAGAATTGCGGTTAGGGCTAACTTCTTTTTCATACCCGTAGAATACGTGGATGCATATTGATCTAGGGGTAAGTCAAATATATTTTTGTCTGCGATTACTACTCCCTTTTTTTGCCGGGCGTTTAAAAGCAACTGAATATACTCTTCCCCCGTAATTTTCGGAAAGAAGAAAGGTTCCGTAAACAAAAGGCCAAGGCTATCCTTAAAATTCTTAGAGTCAGAATTCACTTCCCCATCAAATTGTTCCAAACCCGCTATACACCTAAAAAGGGTTGTTTTACCCGCTCCATTTGCACCCACAATTCCATAGACCATTCCCTTTTGGAATTCTAGATTGATGCAATCGAGCACCTTATTTACCCCATAGGCCTTGGACAAATCTTCGATTCTTAACATACTAAATACGCGTTTAGTTTTTTTAGGGACTGGGAATAAAAAAGCGGTATAACAATCAGTAATAGTGGTGGGAAAACAAAACAAAAGCCCAGCATTAACCCTTGGCCCAAACTCATTTCAGCAGGAAAACCCGAATACTTGGCTAGAACAAATGCAATTAGGTACAAAAGGGACAACAGGTAAAAGGCGATAATGAGTCCCATATCTTCCATATAAAAAACAGCTAATGTTAGAATTACAGGAGCTGACAGCACTGTGAAATTAATTAGACAAGCCCTTATCTTTAGTCGCAGAAAAGATTTCACACTCAGGGAATAGCTCCACACAAAATATTCGTTTTCCGGTTTTGAATAAAACGAAATTACCACCAGGCCAATAACAAGCTGGGCGAATACTCCAAGGCCAAAATTATCCACATAGACGGCTACAATAGTGAAAACATATGCTCCAAGGAGGAGGAGAAAAGTTTTCCTAAACCCGACAACAAACTCAAAGGGCTTTTTAGCAAATGGGGTAGGAAGGACTAATGAGAAGTTGGAATTAATGGAAAAACGAGCCAAAACAAGGGCTAGGAGCATTACCACTATAGCCACGGAATAATTCCCACGCCAGCCCAAATAAACAAGAAAAGGGAAAACGCTGATTGCATTTTCAAGCATACGCAGCTTGAAGTACAGGTCCCTTTTAAAAATGGTTCTCAGGAAATCATTTCGTTTCTCCGCCCCAAATCGGAGAACAAAACCCAAGGCCAAGGCACCAAAAAAATATGGAGCAAACTCTGTTTTAAGGAAAATAAAATGGGAAAGAAGCACAAAAATGACTGGAACTACTATGTAGGCCGCAACAACCGGAACTCCAAAATCTTGAATTTGCCTATTCAACATTTTGTGTTGTAAATGGAAATATTGTTTCATTGATTAGCCTTCTATCTAAATCCTGTGTCCATTAATACCCATCCAACATACTCCTTATTTCGGATAATAAAAAAAAGCCGCATCTGCAAAATTGCGGATGCGGCTTTTCAAAATATTAAATCAAATGGAATAGGTCTACTTCTTAAAATTCTTGATTCCCATTTTAAGCCAGTTGGCAAATTTGGGGATATCAGGATCATATGCAGCAGCTGGCCCCAACTTGTTTTCTTCCAGGTCCAAAAGGATATAGTAGGGTTGAGAGTTAGTACCATAAACGGTAGCTTCCATATGGCTCCATTTGTTACCAACCGTGCGCAAAATCTTGGTTTTATCCCCTATTTGCACTTCAATTTGCTCTTCTTCTGGCAGCTCCGTTTTTTCATCCACATAAAGGGACACCAAAACGACTTCATTCCTTAAAATTTCAAGTATTTCAGGATCAGACCAAACCTTGTCTTCCATTTTTCGACAATTCACACATGCCCAACCAGTAAAATCAACAAACAAAGGTTTGTTTACCTCTTTTGCATATTCTAAGGCCTCATCGTAATCGTGGAAGCAATTTAATCCGTGGGGGCAATGTTCTTTCGATTTTTTTACGGCACCTTCAGCTCCAGAGTAGCTAATTGTGCTTTCCATTCCAACTCCTTGCGGGCTTTCAGAATAGAATTTTGGAGGCGGGAAACCAGAGATTATTTTTAGCGGTGCTCCCCATAGGCCTGGCAAAAGGTAGATTACAAAGAACATCGACAACATGGCAAAAAACATCCTGGTAATACTTACATACTCTGTTTTGGTGTCGTGAGAAAAACGAATAAAACCGAGGAGGTAAAAAGTCATCATTAAAAACACAACGATCCAAATACACAAGAAAACCTCTCGTGTAATGATGTGCGCTTGTACTACTAAATCGGCATTGGATAAGAACTTAAAGGCCAAGGCTAATTCTAAAAACCCAAGAACCACTTTTACGCTATTTAGCCAACCACCACTTTTTGGCAGGCTATTTAACCAACCTGGGAACATGGCAAAAAGAGCAAAAGGCAAAGCCAAAGCAGAGGAAAATCCGAGCATTCCCATTAATGGTCCTACCACGCCCCCATTTACAGCTGCCTCCACCAGGAGTGTCCCAATAATGGGCCCTGTACAAGAGAACGAAACCAAGGAAAGTGTAAAGGCCATAAAGAATATACCGATAAGGCCTCCTTTATCCGAAGCACGATCAGCTTTATTGATCCAACTACTTGGTATGCGGATTTCGAAAGCCCCAAAGAAGGATATCGCAAAAACAACTAGTAGAACAAAAAATGCTAGGTTAAACCAGATGTTAGTTGATAAAGCATTCAAGGCATCTGCTCCAAAAATCTTGGTCACCCCAAACCCCAGCAAAACATATATTCCGATAATGCTTAAACCGTAAATAAGGGCATTGGAAACACCCTTCGCTTTAGTTTTTGATTGTTTTGTAAAAAAACTAACCGTTAAAGGGATCATAGGAAAAACACACGGAGTTAACAGAGCTAAGAGTCCACCCAAGAAACCGGCAATAAAAATCCCCCAGAATCCACCTGTTTTTTGTTTCGAAGCAGGCAATTCATCCACACTAATTTCAAAATCAACCATGGTTGGTGGCAAACACATTTCCTCATTACAGACCATGTATTCCAAATACCCTTTTAATACACCGGCATTGGCTTCCAGAATTTTAAATTTCTGTTTAAAGACTGCTTTAGTATCAAAGAAGGCCAATTCCATCATGAAATTAGGGTCGTATTTTACCGTTGCCTTTCCTTCCGAAGGAATACCTTCTAATTGTACTTTTTCATTTACATCAAAGAAAAAACCAGTTGGAATAGGACCCTCGTCACTTCCGAGATTTTGGGAATATACGTGCCAACCTTCTTCTATTTCTGCGGTAAAAACCACTGATTCCCCGTCCAATTTCCAATCCCATTTTACTGGATCATGAATTTGGCCAAACGTGGAAAAACTGGTCAAAAATAGGGCCACCAAAGAGAGGTGTTTTAAAACTGATTTTTTCAGCATTGGGTATCATTTTTTGAAGTGGTGGTAAAATTAACGGATTGATAAAAACAATCGGTATTTAATCCAGCACAAAGGTCTCATTCAATTTAAGATTATAGGCCTTACGAATCCAATAATGAATCCCGTAAAACAAGGGGGTATCTATTGCAGCAAACAAAACCTTAAACAGAAAACCGTTTAAGAACAGCGCAACAAAAAGCCCCCAATCAATAACTCCGAAGGTGCAAAGGAGGAGTAAAACAGCCGCAGTGTCCACTGCTTGGCTTCCAATAGTAGAAAAGTTATTCCGTATCCAGAGATGCTTCCCCTTCGTTTTTCGTTTCCAAAAGTGAAACATTTTCACATCTAAAAACTGAGCCAAAAGGTAAGCCAACATACTTGCGGCAACGGCTACACCGGAAAAACCAAAAACGGAATTAAATTGCTCGTCTCCTACGGGTGACCAACTCGTTGCCGGCACTGCACCTGCAATGGTAACAACAATTAACATAAAAACAGACGCAATTAATCCGGCTACAACAGCCTTATTGGCCCATTTTTTTCCGTAAAATTCAGAAATAATATCGGTAACCAAAAATGTTATTGGGTAAGGTAGAATCCCTACACTCAATTCGAAAGACAGGCCCAAAGGGCTTTCCCAAATAAAGAATTTTTGAAAAATCAGATTACACCCAACAAGGGCGGCAATAAAAATAGAGATAAGGATGAGGTACAAGCCTAATCCTGATTTTTTAGTCATTAATATACTCGGATTTCATGGATTCGGTGAATCGGAATAACCACCCCTTTTTTGAGAACTATACTCGTATCACCCACGGCCCAAATAGTGGTAACTACTTTTTTGAAGGATTGGTCATCCTCAAAAATGATTTTTATTTTCAAATGTTCGAGATTCCCCAAGGTTTCCCCTTTTTTTAACGCATCTGTTCGTGCCTTTTTTTGATCTACCGAAATAAGCACCTCTTCGGATGGGAAGTGGCAATCCACAATCTCCTCCTTTTCTATTTCTATAACCTTACTGATATCCATCTTGTCTCTCTATTTATTACGGATTAAGTTAAAAAATCTTCGCTTAATTCCACCCCAACCAAAACACTTTTGTTTTCCTTTTTCGCTAAATCAGACAATTTAGCAAACCCAAGAACCTTTAATCCCTTATCACCACTCATTATGAGAGGCCATTTCTTCTTCAAATGAGTTGGGATTTTTAATTCGTTCAGGTAATTCGACATTTTTTTGGTCTGGCCATTAATGCGAATAGAATCCCCTTCCTTCCAGGCCCTAATTGTAATTTCTGCATTCAACTCCCGTGTTCCACTCAAGTGTTGGCCTTTCCATGTAAACGGAAGTAAGGCAATTTCCTCCCAGCCTTTTGGCAGCAATACCCAAGAGTGTCTTTCCTTTACTAACATTTGCGCGTCCGTAAGAATAAATTGGGCTCCAACTTGTGCTCCTTCTGCCTTTTTCAGCATATCCGCTTTTAATCCCCGCCATTTTAACCACCGCAGCACAAGGGCGTTTACAAGGTCCGAATCCATTGTCCGTGGCACCTCCAACTTCACCCTTCCCAAAGGCAATTGAGACACATAAAGGCCTAATTTCTCATCCAACAATTTGTGGTATACCCCTACTTCATTCTCCCAATGATTTAAACTTTCCACCATTTTTGGGAGGACTAGCGGGAAAACTTCTTTCCATTTTGGAATTAAGATATTCCGAATAGCGTTGCGCTTATATTTATTTGTGGCATTACTCTGATCTTCCCTGAAAGGGATGTCCATTTCTTTGGCATACTGATATAAATCGGCTTTAGACAAATAAATTAAGGGACGGAAGGCTGTTTGCCCGTTTTGCTTTAACGGAATTAATCCTTCTAAACCACACCCTCTCATCCAATTTAGTAAAACCGTTTCTAGTTTATCTCCAGAATGATGGGCAGTACAGACTCCTGCAAGTTGGTGTTTGACCTGTAATTCCTCAAAAAAAGTGTAGCGTAAATTGCGAGCAAGCTCTTGCACGCCTTTGCTTTCTTTTTCGAGGATTTCGGGAGTATTAAAAGACTTAACCTCGACTGATATTTGATGGGTGTGGCAATAATCCTGAACACATTCCTGGTCCAAGTCAGATTCTCCTGGTCGTAAATTAAAATTGCAGTGAGCCACCCTAAAATGGGTAAGGAATTTTTGCGCTAAATAAAGAAGTACCATGGAGTCTACGCCACCGCTAACGGCAAGGAGCACGCCTGATTGGATTTCGGATTGGCTATTCACCCAATCTAAAAATGCGGATTCTACCCGCCGAATAATTCCCGTATGGCTTTGATTTTGGTCTGACATTCCAAGTATTCCTTTTCCGGGTCGGAATTGGTGGTAATTGCACCACCAACTGGGACGGAAATGTAGGGTTTTTCGGCATCATACAAAACACTGCGGATAACTACGTTTAAATCAAAATCCCCTTCCTCGGTAAAATATCCAATAGCTCCAGAATACACCCCCCTTTCAAAATCTTCGAATTGGTCCATCAATTCTACTGCTCGCTTTTTTGGTGCTCCTGTCATGGATCCCATAGGAAAGGTAGCTTCAATAATTTCAGCAACACCTACTTCAGGCCTTAAGGCACATTCTACGGTGGAAATTAACTGATGTACGGTTGGGAACGTATGCAAGCCACATAACTCACTTACGTGTACACTCCCTTTTTTGGCCAACTTGGATAGGTCATTTCGGACCAAATCTACAATCATTACATTTTCGCTGCGTTCCTTGGGATCTAGCTCCAATTCCCGAGCCAATTGCTGATCCTCTTCTGGGTTTTCCGCGCGCCTTGCGGTTCCTTTTATAGGTTGGGAAATAAGGGTATCCCCCTCCTTTTTCAGAAATCGCTCCGGGCTTCCAGAAAGGACACGAAAATGGTCGAATTGCAAATAAGCGCTGAATGGTGATCTGCTTTTTTTGTTCAGATTCCAATATGCACTTACTGGGTCTATTTTTTGGTGGGCATAGAATTCTTGGCAATAATTTGCCTCATAAATATCACCATTCTGAATATGTTTCTTAATCGCTTTTACATTGAAAATATACTGGCGATGTGGAGTCCTAGCCGTAAGTTGAAATTCTTGCCTTTCACCAGAGTACACTGATCCACGGGTAACATCCCCGAAAAACAATTGATCCACCCAAGCATCAAATTCGGCCTTTGGTTTTTTGGGATTTCCATAGACTTCTACCTGCCCAGGCTTAAACCGAACAATCCAACGGGGTTGAAATTGAAATAGGTTTGGGAACCATTTTTCTTGCGGTTTTTGATTAAAAAGAAAGGTATCCTTTAGGTTGTAGGACAAATAACCAAACCACCATTTTCCGGCTTGTTCTTTTTTGAATTGTCCCCAGTTATCGACGCTTAATTCCTCCCCAAAGGCGAGGTAATTCCAAGCCTTGGGATTGTTACTATTTAGAAAACAGATGGTTGGATCCAGGCTTTCAGTAAACCAGAATGCTTCTGTTGGTACTTGATAGGAATACTTGGTGTAAGCCGGTTTCATTATAAGCGCTCTCGCACGATGGTGGCTAAAGCGTCCACCCACACTGGCTCTTCATTTAAGCTTTCTACCAGTTGGATTTTCTCTCCTCCAAATGATTCAAAAATTTCTTGGTACTCGCCTCCAATTTCAACAATGGTTTCAAGGCAATCGGCTACAAAAGCGGGTGAAAAAACGAGCAGTTTCTTTTTCCCAGCTTTCCCCATTTCTTCAACCACCCCATCTGAGAATGGCTCAAGCCACTTTTGATCGAGGCGTGACTGAAAACAAACAGTAAATTTATCGGAAGGAATCCCCAACCTTGCTGCTATTGTTTTGGCTGTGTAATAACACGTTGCCTTGTAACACAAGTGGTTATCTGCCGTTATTCCATCCTCACAATTGTGATCGGAACACAAGCCATCTTCATACACCTTATCTACTTGGCGAACGGGCAGGCCATGAAAACTGAATAAAACGTGATCGTACTCTTCATGTTGATGTCTGGAGCCAATGGAAACATAGGCATCCATCAATTTTGGGTGATCGTAAAACTGGTTTACGATGGTTAGCTCTGGCAATGCCCACCAACGAGACATGTGTTTCATAACTGCCTCCATTACCGAACCTGTAGAGCTGGATGCATATTGGGGAAACAAGGGTACAACAACTACTTTTTTGTAGTTCTTTTTCTTCACCTCATCCAACACCGAATCCAAACTCGGATTTTGGTAGCGCATGCCCATAAATACATCTGCCTCTGCACCCAAGGCGTCTTGCAATTTGGATTTTAGGCCTTCTGTAATATACTTCAGTGGGCTCCCTTTTTCTGTCCACAGTTTTTTATACTCACGAGCTGATTTACTGGCTCTAAATGGAACAATAATTCCATTCACCAATATTTTCCGGCCTAACCAGGGTAAGTCAATCACCCGTGGATCGTTTAAAAACTGGGTGAGAAATTTCCGAACTGAGCCTGTAGTTGGTTCGTCCGGTGTTCCAAGATTTACGATTACAACTGCCGTTCTCATGTGGTACAATTAAGGGAGACCAGAATCTCCCATTTATAGAAATCTAAATATGAATTGCGCGCTTATCTGTTGCATCTAAGGCGGCCTCTTTTAGGGCCTCACTGTAGGTAGGGTGTGCATGGCTGAAACGTGCAATATCTTCTGCGGATGCTCTGTATTCCATGGCTACAACTGCTTCTGCAATCAAGTCAGCAACACGTGGCCCTATCATATGAACTCCCAAAATTTCGTCGGTATTTTTGTCGGCCAATACTTTTACAAAACCGTCTGTATCCGTACTTGCTCTAGCACGTCCGCTAGCTTTGAACGGAAACATTCCTGATTTGTAGTCCACTTTGGCTTCTTTTAATTCCTCTTCGGTTTTCCCTACTGCAGCCACCTCTGGCCAAGTGTAAACTACTCCTGGAATTAAGTTATAATCGATGTGTGGTTTTTGGCCAGCCAAGGACTCAGCAACAAACATTCCTTCTTCTTCGGCTTTGTGTGCTAGCATTGCTCCTTTTACTACATCTCCAATAGCGTAAATGTTTGGCACATTTGTTTGTAAATGTCCATTTACATCTACTCTACCTTTGTCGTCTGTTTTTACACCTGCATTCTCCAAACCTAAACCTTCCGTATATGGTTTACGTCCTACAGATACGAGACAATAGTCACCCCCGATTTTCACTTCGGCACCTTTTTTATCAAGAGCAGTTATTTCCACTCCCTTTCCACTATTCTTTGCGTTCTGAACCTTGTGGTTAAAGAAAAATTCGAAATCGAGTTTTTTCAATACTTTTTGAAGTTCTTTCCCTAAAGCCTTATCCATGGTTGGGATTAGGCCTGGCATAAACTCAACCACTTTTACTTTAGAACCAAGGCGTGCATACACTGAACCTAGTTCTAAGCCAATTACACCACCACCAATAACCACCAATTCCTTTGGGATTTCCTTGAGGTTTAGTGCTTCTGTTGAGGTGATAATTCTATCCTTATCCGGTTCCATCCCCGGGAAAAACATTGGTTTTGACCCCGTGGCAATTATGGTTTTATCCGCCGAAATTTGTGTTTCTTTTTCTCCAGAAATTTTGATGGTTTTTGCGTCCACAAAGGACCCCAAACCGTAAAAAACATCCACTTTGTTCTTTTTCATTAAGAACTGGATTCCTTCCGTAGTTTGTTTTACAACATCATTTTTCCGGTTAATCATTTGAGCAAGGTCCACAGATAAATTATCCAATCCAATTCCGTGGTTCCCGAAATTGTGCATTGCATTATGGAAATGCTCGGATGAATCTAGAAGGGCCTTTGATGGGATACATCCCACGTTCAGACAAGTTCCACCCATGGTGTTGTATTTCTCAATTAAAGCTGTTTTAAAACCTAATTGTGCACAGCGGATAGCCGCTACATATCCTCCAGGGCCCGATCCAATTACCGCAACATCGTATTTGCTCATCTCAATTTGATTGTTTGTGCGAAGGTATCAAATAATCGGATTTTGAGAAATTGTAAGGCAGGATAATCCTCCATTTTTTTTCAGAAAACAAGAGGGCTAAAATCGATTTATCTCCTATTGAGGAAGCATGCGTTTGGGCAATAAACTTGCAAATAGGGCCAAAGCGCAAACACAAAAAGAAATGAAGCCTAGGAAATCGCCAAAAACTTGATACAGTCCCCATCTTTTCTGGAGAGGCAATTTCCCATTCAATACCCCTGTGGCATTAAATTCCGTTTTCTGAAGCACTTCCCCTTGGGCGTCAATGATGGCCGAAATCCCGGTGTTGGCACTTCGGGCTATGGGCCTTCCAAGCGATGTTGCTACAACTTGTGCTCTCCAAAGGTGCTGAAGATGCCCCACACTATTCCCCCACCATGCGTCGTTGGTCATTAATACCAAAACATCTGCACCGAGCTTTGTCCAGGATCTTAAAAAATCAGGAAAGACACTCTCATAGCAGATAACAGCTCCATAATTGGCATTTTCACCCTGTAAAACACGCATCGTATCTTGTTTTCCTAAAGCACCAATGGTTCCCCCAAAATCCATGGATAATTGGGTCATAAATGGCAAACTATTCATAAAAGGAATGCACTCTACTCCCGCCACTAATTTGGACTTGTGGTAAATTTGCTCCCCTTTGTTATTAATTAGGATCGCTGTATTATACGACTCATAATACCTATCCATATCCCGAAACTTCCGGCTTGCAGCGGATAGTTTTTCACCTGGTTTTAACAATCGATACGATGCCGCTCCGAGATGCATGTCTAGGTGGGGATAAGCCAAAGCCGTGTCTTCGGCCGTGCTTATGGCAATAGATTTCCGCCAATTTCCTTCCCACATATTCCTTTCCTGGAAAGCTGTTTCAGGAAAAACTAAACACTGGATAGTATCCAATCCACCACCTGCTAGGTTCCATAATTTCTCGGATCTGTCTGTTTGGTTGGCTATGTATTTTTCAGAGTAAGGATCTTCATTTGGCTGCACCAACCTAAGTTGAATGAAATCTGAAGTAAGCTCTTGGTTCGGAATTAGGAAAATAAGCAAAGGAAGAATGGGTGCTAGGCAAAACCAACGAGCAAAAGTTCTTTTGGTAAAAGCATCTAAAATTCCCCAAGAAAACAGCACAATACTGGCACCTACACCTACTGGCCCCACATGTAATGCGTGGGCATACATCCAATTATTTTCGCCGAGGAGATACACCAACCTGAGCCAGGGGAATTCTAATTCCCAATGCGACTGCAGGTACTCTATCCCCATCCACCCAACAATAAAAGAAGGGATAACTGGAAAGGCAAAGCGAGTTATCGCTTTACCGAGGAAAAAAAATGCCAGGTAAAAGATAAGAGAGCTACACAGGGCAGGCCCCAACCACGAAAACAAATGCTGACTGAGTGGTCCGGTTACACACCACAACCATTGTAGGCCAATTAAATGATACGGCAGAAAAAACAAAAACCCAGGCGCTGGGTTTGGGTTTTCAGTTAGTTGAATATGCCACAGCCAAAGAGCAAAGGAGGCCACCCCGAAAACCCAACCAAAAACGCCAAAATGAAATGCCAACCCGAGTAAAGAACCAGCAACAATAGCAACCAACTTTTGGTTATGCACCAATTGAATCATAACTAGAAAGTAAGTCCTATTCCGAATACATTATTCAATAAATCGGAATCATTTCCTATGGTACTTAATCCATATTGGATTCGGAATTTCTTTAATCGAAGCTCTACACCTAAGGTAGGACTCACTTGACTTTGCGTTGTACCATCACTCAATTTAAAACGCTGGAATCGTTCAATTCCCATATTAAGAACAAACACCTCTTTATACAAGACTTGTCCACCTATTTTGGGTTCTAAACTCAACCAAGACGTTTCAATAAGGTTACCTCGTTGTATTCCTGGGTAAATCCCTAAATCCAAGATTGGGCGTGCCGCAAACTTGTCTGAGATAGTCCATTTTTTGGAAATTCCGAGCTCCAAATGAGGCAGCAAGGATTCTGTTCCGTTTTCTGGAATTTCATTTCCGGTAAAATCGAGCGTTTGTTTTTCTGCATCGGAAAAATTCATGACCCAATAACTGGTTGTTGTTGTCCCATCCTTCAGGACAGCTCCTACATCAAACCCTTTCATTTTTCCGGAAATACCAACATCAAATCCCAATCCAAAAGCTTGAGCAAAAGATCCAATTTTCCGGTAAATAACTTTGGCTCCTACTCCTATTGTATATTGTTTCCACTTCTTATTTGCGCTTAAGAAAAGTACCTGATCTGAAGCTGAAAAAAGAGAAATACGGCTGTAATCTACATTTTGTTCTCCATCAAAAAGGGCTAGGGTATTTTGAATGTCATCTACTCCTAATCGGGCAAACCCTATTCCTATACCCAGGTCGTCTGAGATTTTTTTGGAATACGAGAGCACATCAAAGACAGCTAGGTTGGCAAAAAGTGCGGAGTGGGAATAATGAATGTTGTGTCCATCATTCTGGGCTCCCAGACTTGGGTTGTACCAGAAAGCACCTGATCCTGAGGGAAGAGCAACTCCTGTATTCCCGTGCGCCTTTTGATCAGCAGCGAAGCCTATTCCAAGAAAAGCGTTTACTTCGGACCTTATTTGGCCTTTAACCACTACACCTGAGCACAAGGCAATTAGACAAAAAATGATATTTTTCAAAATATGTTCCGTGTTTTGGTACATTTAAACTCCAAAGGAAACAAAAAATTGCGTGGGACTTAAAAAGGAAATTCCGAACATTATTACACTGGGAAATTTGGCCTGTGGCCTTGGTGCAATATATTGCGCATTTCATTCCCAACTCATATTAGGAGCCATTCTAGTGTTAAGTGGAGCTTTTCTCGATTTTTTTGATGGCTTGGCTGCCCGTTTATTAAAAGTTGCAGGACCCTTAGGGAAGGAATTAGACTCCATGGCAGACCTGGTGAGTTTTGGCGTTGCGCCTGGATTCTTGGTTTTACATCTGTTTCCGGCTGAAGATCCCTTGCGTTTTGGCGCATTAATAATCCCATTACTTAGTGCCTACAGATTAGCCAAGTTTAATATTGACACCCGCCAGAGCACGATCTTTTTAGGCTTACCCACGCCTGCAAACGCTTTAATGGCCTTGGGACTCGTTTTTGGAGCCAGCGGATATACGGGTTATTATGGCGCAGATATTTTTCAGATCATCACTCAACCCATTGGCTTATTGGCTATTGCCTTTTTTGGATCCATCATCACCATTTCCGAAATCCCATTACTCTCATTCAAATTTGGGCCTGATCAAAAATCGACCAATAAATTGCGATTAGGATTAATTATTCTTACCGCGGTTTCCCTTTTCATTTTTAGTCTTTCCGGTTTAACAATTATTGTACTTTTGTACCTCCTATTCGGAGTTTTAAATCAAATTATTTGGAAGCATGACCTTCAAAGCTGAAATAGACATTATGCCCCTTGATGCCCTACTGGATCCACAAGGGAAAGCGGTAACCAACAACATGAAAAACATTGGATTAGCCGAAATTGGAAACGTGCGTATTGGAAAGCACATCTCATTGGTTATTGATGCCGGAAATGAGCAAGAAGCTGAGCAAAAGGTAACTGAGGCTTGCAAAAAACTACTTTGCAATGAAATCATGGAATCGTTTCATTTTAGTTTAACTAGCATGAACTAGGGACTTCCTTTGGATATCTTATAAAAGCCGGTACACTTGTTGTTCCGGCTTTTTTTTTTACTAGTAAACAAATGCTCCTCTCCAGTGTAAATAATTGATGTCTTCGAATCGAAATACCTCTCCATTCTTGGGATGCTCAGGAACATCCAGGTCATCATCCAAGGTATGGATAGACCCACCGGTTTCCATCGCCAACTTTAAATAACTTGGCCAAACTACCCCATTAAAACCACAGAGAATAACATGCACCGGCTTTTGGAGTTGGCCAACCAGCTCCATATCCCGTGGTCCATAATTGTTCCCAGCAATTAAAACCAAAGACTCACACTCTGGGCACTTTTCTTGGGCATCAATAAGGGCCTCAATGTCGTTTTCGGGGATAAAGCCTCCACCATTACTCAACATCATTGTGCGCACAGCGGTTAATAAAACCTCCTCAAAATCTTGGGGTTTGACGTTGGAGAAAATACCACCCGTTTTTCCAATTTCTTTCTGCCGTTCCTGCTTAAAACCACCATCGTTAAAAAAGGAAACAAAGGGAACTTCTTGTTCTTTCATTTTTTGTTCCACCCAAATAAGGGATTGAACTGCATATTCCACCATACTTCCGGTTAAGTCACACACAATACCAACGTTGTCCCATTGGTTGCGTTTCATAACATTAAAAAAGGTGGAGTCCTCTACATAGTACCTCCTTTTGGGTGGTGGGGGAATATCCAAATCCTCGGTGGCTCGGATAAATGAAAAGTCCTCCTTAAAGTAGCAAGGGGACCCACTATTAAAATCAAGGCTAATTTCAAAGGAAGATCGGACTGATTTACCTTCTTTCACCCCTGAGTTCCAATTCTGCATGGACCTAAAAAGTTTGACAACCGCCTTATCCAGATCTCCAAATAAGGGCTGCAGAATATCCACAGAGTCTACCTTGCCCTTTTGATCTATGGTAACATTCAATTTCAATGTTCCTCGTACCCGCTCATACCTAGCTGATATTGGATACCTCAGGTCTTTGCATGCTTGTTCAAAAAAAGCTTTCCCTCCACCTTTATAGGTCGGCATCTGAAAATCCATCCCAATGGATTTTTCTATTTCGATTGTATCGGGATCCGAAGGCTTTTTTCCAGCCATAATCTTTTTGAGGTAGGCTAATTCACCTTTATATCTCAGCAAGGGATCAAGTGTGTCGTATTCGAGAATAAATCCATGAAAAAAATCGCCTCCGTTTTCAGATTCAAGACAGCCAGTTTGACCCACAAGCCTCCATTCGATTCCGAAATCCTTAAAACACGCGGAATAATACCGTTTTAAAGAATATAGCCTTGCCGTGTTGAGTTTCTTTTGCTGAAAAGTTTGGGCAGACCTATACGTAGTGAAAATTAAACTGATGCGCTGAACAGATTTCCCCTCGAGCTTTTTTACTTCTTTGGGATTTGAAATATGAGAAGAGGCAAATGGGGTCCGGAGGAAAACCAAGCCTTCACGGCTGGTAGTGTCAACCCTCTCTACCAATTCTAAAGGTAGATTTACAATTGATGGAATTAGTCCTTTTTGGCCAAAAGAAAACTGGCTAACGACACAGGACACCAGTAAAAAAAGGAGCTTTTTCCAATTCATTTTAGGGGTTTTAAACTTTCCGTTTTAACACAAAGTTTTCTCCAAGGTACACTTTCCGTACCCGTTCATCGGCAGCCAATTCCTCTGCTGTTCCACTTTTTAGGATAGATCCTTCAAACAACAAATAGGCCCTATCTGTTATGGACAAGGTTTCCTGAACATTGTGGTCCGTAATTAATATTCCGATATTTTTCTCCTTGAGCTTACTTACAATTTCCTGTATATCTTCAACAGCAATGGGATCCACTCCTGCAAAAGGTTCATCCAAGAGAACAAATTTAGGATCCGTTGCTAAAGCCCTCGCAATCTCGGTTCGTCTACGTTCCCCTCCGGATAAAAAATCCCCTCTATTTTTCCGAATGTGGCCTAGGCTAAACTCGCTGATTAATGTTTCCAATTTTTCCTTTTGTTCGGATTTGGAAAGTTTGGTCATTTGAAGCACTGCGGAAATATTATCCTCCACGGATAATTTTCGGAAAACAGATGCTTCCTGTGGCAAATACCCGATACCCATTTGGGCCCTTTTATACATGGGTTCTTTGGTGATTTCTCTACCATCCAAGAAAACTTTCCCTTCATTGGGGTTCACCAGCCCAACAATCATATAAAAAGATGTTGTTTTTCCAGCTCCATTGGGCCCTAATAGGCCTACAATTTCACCTTGCTCAACTTCTACAGAAACACCTTTTACAACCGTCCTGTTTTTGTACTTTTTTACTATGTTTTCAGCGTATAATTTCATCTTAAAAGTCGAGTTGAAAGCGAGCTCTAATTCCGTAGCGGATAATATCCGGATTATCTAAATAGGATAATCTGTAGATAACATCCATTCTCAAAATGGAGAAAATATTTTCTATCCCAATTGCCCCTTCCATAAATGGTTTCGACAAACGGTTAAAGCCTTTTGGGAATTCCAAAAATCGGCGATGGTCGTCCCTTAACCTACCGGCTACTGCTTTAAAGGTAAACACTTCCCTTAGTTTTAAACGACGAAGTAGCGGAAATTTATTGAGGAAAAAACCATTAAAGTGATGTTCTGCCATTACTTGGGCATATTCATCACTCAGGAATTCGAAATAATTCATGGTATTAAAGGCGAACTTATCGAAGAAGAAAGTTTCATTTCCCCGGTGAATTTCGAGGAAAGGGAAGGCTACATCTCCCTGAATTCTACCTACTTCCATCCGGTATTCCAAAACTCCCAGCTGCCCAACATTTACTTCCTGGCTCATTCGCAGCAAAAACTTTTCGTAATTAAACCCTGTAAAACCTTTGGCTTGGAGCCCCTTGAAGTAGTGAAATTCGAGAATAGGCCATGCCGTTCCTAGGCTAATCCGGTTGTGTTCACCGATTGCAAATTTTTCGCGGAAGGCAAAGCGGAAACCCAGCTGGAGTTCCTCATTCGCCACTTTTGGAACATGGTGAGCTGAGCCATCAAAATCTCTGCGAATGAACTCAAGTGCACCCAGGGGTTTTAAGGACCGGTTGGTGTATCCTAAACGGGTAGAAAAACCATTAAACCACTCATAAAAATAAGACCCTGAAACTTCATCAATTAAATTTAATTTATTGGCTGGGTTTCGGCGAAAAACAGAGGCAAAAACGTTGTCGGATAAAAACAAATCTTGGGCTTGGCCTAGCTGGGCTATATCGTTCCGATACGAAAAATCAATTTGCCTCCGGGGGTGGTTTCTAATAATGTATTTATATCCAACCCCATATTTCATTTTATTATCCCCTGTTCCATAAGCTCCAAAACCCGAAAACTGCATTCTCGGCATCCACTCCCTGGAAGTTCGGAAACCGAGTCTAAACCTGTGCTTTTCTACGGTATTAAAAGAATATAAATTAAAATAGGGTCCCACTTCAAATTTACTCCCAACCCTGTGGTAACCACCGATTACCACAGTCATTACATCCACGACAGAGCTAAACATCGGGACATTTTTTATGGAGTCCACCATTTGATAAATGGCTTCCTCTTTGGCCGTTAATTCCTCATGGCGCGAATTATCCCAGAAGGATTTATCCTTTTCCAGATTTTTGGAAAGGATCACATCTTCCATTCCCGAATAAAATGAGTCGGGCTCGGGTTTATTGATTTTAAATTTCCGGTATGTGGATGTTTTCCGTCCATAAAATCCGGTCGATTTTTCGAAGGGGTTAAAATCAATAATAAGTTGATCCTTGGTGATCATCCAAACTTCAGGTTCAATTTGGTCAAACTCCTGAATTACTTTGAGGCTCTGAACAAAGTTAATATTGGCGTGTTCAGATATTTCAGCTTCAATTTTTTTAACAGCAAAGGTGGTATCGTTGATCCACATGGTCCCATCAAATACCGGCTCGAAGTAACTCCTCGGAATAAATTTAATCTCATAGCACCAGTTGTTGTCGATGTACAAACTGTCGAGCAAATAGTACTTATAATATACAAACCCTGCACCACTAATTGGGCTTATAAAAGGTTTTCCGAAAACGGAAATACTGGGCTCATACACATTCACTTGCTGGTACATATCTCCCATAAACTGAGAGATACTGCTCCTTTCCAATCCCGAAATACGGGTAGCATGAATAATTTCTTTTTGGTCCTTGGGTTTTTTGCGGTAATAAAAATTAGAAATCGACTCACTTATAAAGATGGGGAGATAGGGCTTTTCGCCGGTCGTATCTAATTGATCAAAAACAAACTCAAATGGTTTTAATATTTTTTTGTTTTGGAGTTCGTCCGAAATATTGTTGATATCGAATTCTATTTTATTGTAAACCTCATAGCTATATGCATCTAACTTTTTGCGGTTATTTACTTCACTATTCCTTTGCGCTCTTCTGATAATGCGGTGTGCAGGATTTTCCGCCTTTTTATCGGCTTTTACCACAAATTCCTCCAACATATGCTCTCCAGCAGCCATTTCGAAGTTAATGACTTGGTTTTGCCCTTCGGCGACCAGCTCTTTTTGAGCCGTATAACCCACATAAGAAATCAGGATATAGGTGGATGGGTAAAGGGTTTCCATATAGTACTCCCCTTCCATATTGGTGGTAGTTCCTATTTGTCCTCCCTCAAAACTAACATTCACGAACGGCAAAGCTTCTTTGCTAAGCGCGTCGATAATCTTTCCCGAAATCACTGTTTTTTGAGCTAAAGCTGAAAAACAGAAACTTGAAACAAGAAAAAAGAAAATGAAATTTATATATCTGCTACGCCTTTGACTCATTTCCCTTCTCAACTCGTTTTGCGATTTTTATTCCCACTTCGTACAGTAAAAAGACAGGTCCTGTCACCAATAATTGGCTTGTAATATCTGGCGGCGTTATGATTGCAGAAAGCAACAAGACTGCTACTAGTGCGTGTTTTCGGTAAGCTCTGAGGAACTCGGAAGAAACCACTCCTGCTTTTGTTAGGAAATATATGAAGATTGGAAGTAAAAAAAGAATGCCCGACGCAAGAGTTACTGTTGTTACCGTGGTAATGTATGAATTCAACGAAATCTGATTTACCACAAATTCACTCACCTTGTACGCGCCTAAGAAGCGAACAGATAAGGGGGCTATTAGAAAATAGCCGAAAAGAATTCCAGTAAGAAATAGCATGGAGGAGTAAAACACTACACCCCTAGTTGCTTTTTGTTCCTTTTCCTGTAATCCGGGCTTCAAAAAAGACCAAAACTGATACACAACAAAAGGAAAAGCTCCAATCAGACCTGCAATGGCAGAAACCAAAATATGGGTAGAGAACTGTCCCGACATGGAAATATTTTGGAGAGAAAACTCCAAATCAGTTACACAAAAGGCCTCACCCATTCCCAACAGCTTGGACAATTCGCAAAACATGCGGTACGTCCAGAAATTGCCCGATTTTGGGCCTAAAAGAATTACGTCAAAAATGAAGCTTTTGGCAAAAAAGGCCAAAATGGCAACAGATGCTATTCCAATTACACTTCTAACAAGGGTCCACCTCAATTGCTCAAGGTGATCCAAAAACGACATTTCCTGTTCTTCGCTCATCTAAAAGATTCCTTCCTTTAAAATATCGTGTAAATGTACCAATCCCAAGTAGTTTTGATTTCCATCGAGGACAGCAATTTGTGAAATACTTTTTTCTTCCATTTTTCGGAAGGCTGAAATGGCCAATTCATCGGCTGGAGCAGATGTTGGATTCGTATTCATAACATCCACTACCAAAGTTGTATTCCAGGGTATATCCTTTTCCATTAGCCTACGTAAATCCCCATCGGTAATAATCCCTTTTAGTTTCCCATGATCAACAATAGCAACAGCTCCGACTCTGTTTTTACTAATCGCCAAAACTGCTTCTTTTAAATTACAGCTAGGATTAACGGCCGCCGTTAGCTCGGGATTGAGTAATTCTGAAAGTGATAAGTATAGTTTTTTACCCAAGGCTCCACCAGGATGAAACTTGGCGAAATCTCCTGAAGAAAATCCCTTCACCTCCATTAATGCAACTGCCAATGCGTCCCCAAGGGCCATTTGCAAAGTGGTACTGGTAGTAGGAGCCAAATTATTCGGACAAGCCTCTTGTTCTATTGGGGTATATAAAACCAAGTCTGAGTTCTCTCCTAAAAAGGAGTTTTTGTCAGCCGTCATTCCAATAACCCTATTTCCATAAGACCGAATGAGCGGAACCAACGCTTTTATTTCCGGTGAATTCCCCGATTTGGAAATACATAATACTAGATCATTGGGGTTAATCATCCCCAGATCACCATGAATAGCGTCGGCTGCATGCATGTACATGGATGGTGTTCCAGTAGAATTAAGGGTAGCAACTATTTTTTGCGCAACAATTCCACTTTTACCAATCCCAGAAATAACCAAACGGCCTTTTAACTCGGCCGTCCACTGCACTGCAGATTCAAAATTATGATCTAAGGTCTGAATTAAATTATTCAGTGCATCGCGCTCAATTTCTAGCGTTTGTTTGCCTAACTTCAAAACCGATGAAAAATCCATTGGATAATTTTATTTTTCCGCAAAGATGGGAAAACCAAGGAATCAAATAATAATTACTATTTTTAAATGTTAATAGACCTTTTGCTAAGTAATCGAAAATGACAGGACTAAACATCACCCCAGTCGAGGGATTAAAAAAATTTTTTGGGTTTAATAAATTTAGAGGACAACAAGAAGCCATCATCGCCAACTTGATGTCTGGTAATGACTCTTTTGTAATTATGCCTACAGGCGGTGGAAAGTCCCTGTGTTACCAACTACCGGCGCTGATGAGCGATGGAACAGCCATCGTTGTTTCACCGCTAATTGCCTTGATGAAAAATCAGGTGGATGCCATCCGGGGGTTCGCTACCGATGACAGCGTAGCTCATTTCCTTAACTCCAGCCTTAACAAAGGGGAAATGACCCAGGTAAAGGCAGATGTACAAGCTGGGAAAACAAAATTACTTTATGTTGCTCCTGAGTCTTTAAATAAGGAAGAAAATATCGCCTTTTTCAAGGGCGTAAAAATCAGCTTTTTTGCCATAGATGAGGCCCACTGTATTTCGGAATGGGGTCATGATTTCAGACCTGAATATCGCCGTTTAAGGCCAATGATAACCTCAATTGGGGATGTGCCCATTATTGCACTTACGGCTACTGCTACTCCCAAAGTTCAGGTAGACATACAGAAAAACCTAGGCATGACTGATGCCACTCTTTATAAGGACTCCTTTAATAGACCCAATCTATATTATGAGGTACGTCCTAAAAAGGATGTAGTAAAAGAAATTGTCCGTTTTGTTCGGAAATTTCCAGGTAAATCTGGGATTGTTTATTGCTTAAGTAGGAAAAAGGTGGAGGAGCTGGCCGAATCGCTTCAGGTAAACGGCATAAATGCATTGCCTTACCATGCTGGTATGGACGCCAACACACGAGCCCGGCACCAGGACGCTTTTTTGATGGAAGATTGCGATCTAATTGTAGCTACAATTGCGTTTGGAATGGGAATTGACAAACCAGATGTCCGCTTTGTAATTCACCACGACATCCCTAAAAGTTTGGAGAGTTATTATCAAGAGACTGGAAGAGCTGGTCGAGACGGTGGAGAGGGTGTTTGTTTGTCTTTTTATAGCTATAAGGACATTGAAAAACTAGAGAAATTCCTGCACGGGAAACCGGTTGCCGAAATGGAAGTTGGAAAACTGCTACTTCAGGAAATTGTTTCCTACGCCGAAACTTCGATGTGCCGCAGAAAATACATCCTTCATTATTTTGGGGAACAATTTGATGAAACTGGATGTGATTCCAACTGCGACAACTGCAAACATCCGAAAGAGAAAATTGATGGTACTGACTATGTTTCTCTGCTACTAAGAGTCGTTAAAAGTGTGAATGAGAAGCACAAATCGAAATACATTTGCAACCTTCTAATTGGAAACAAAAACACGGAAATTCAGACCTATAAAGGACATGAAAACGAATATTTTGGCAAAGGGGCAGAAAAGGATGATAAATTCTGGAATGCAGCAATCCGCCAAAGCGTTCTCCACGGACTTCTAGACAAAGAAGTGGAAAGTTATGGAACACTGAAAATCACCGAAGAGGGGCATAGTTTCTTTAACAAACCCTTTAATATTACCCTCCTAAAGGAAAACGATTACAGTTCTGTTGACGATGAAATAATTGCGGGAAGTCAAGGAAAAACGGGAATTGCCGATGAAGTACTAGTTCGGATGCTGAATGACCTCAAGAAAAAGGTAGCCACAGCAAAAGAAGTTCCTCCTTATGCCATTTTTAGCGAAATGTCCATCCAAGAAATGGCTTTTCAATACCCAATTACCATTAAGGAATTAACCAACATAAGTGGTGTTGGACAGGGGAAAGCAGCCAAGTTTGGTAACCCTTTTGTAGAATGCATTAAAAAGTACGTTGAAGAAAATAATATTGAACGTCCAGATGACTTGGTTGTAAAAAGCCTGGTGAATAAATCGGGCATGAAAGTTCATATTATTCAAAATATTGATCGTAAAATCCCGCTAGAAGATATTGCCTCAGCCAAAAAAGTAGATTCCCGACAAATTTTAATGGAAATTGACACTATCGTTAGTTCTGGTACTAAGGTCAACATCGATTATTACCTGAACGAATGTTTAGATGAGGATAGTGTAGAGGAGATTTACGAATATTTCATGGAAGCGGAGAGTGGGGATTTACAAGCTGCTTATGATGAATTTGATGGGGATTACTCGGAAGAAGAAATATTAATGGTTCGTATTAAGTTTTTATCGGAAGTAGCCAACTAGGACTTTGCTTCTAAGGTTTTGATAGCTATAAACGCCATTAATCCTGCTCCTATTTCTAGGGCTGCTTCATCCGGATTAAACTCGGGATGGTGCACTCCATGAACTTGTCCTTTTGACTCATTTCGAGTTCCCAAACGATAAAAGCAACTTGGAACTAAATGACTAAAAAAGGCGAAATCTTCACCTGTCATACGGAGCGGTAAGTCTACTACATTTTCTTCCCCTAAATATTCCTGGGCCAAAAGTTTGGATGCCTCTGTGAATCCAGGGTTATTTTCCAAAAAAGGATATCCTTTTCTGACCTCAATTTCACACACGCAATCGTGAGCTAATGCAATGGCTTTGGCTTTATCTTGAATAATTTGATGAGCTTTTCCTCGCCATTCTTCATTCAACGTCCGAAAGGTCCCTTCCATTTTCACTTCCCCAGGAATCACGTTGGTTGCCCCGTTGGCTATTACTTTCCCGAATGACAAAACACAGGGAACAGCTGGCGGACAATTTCTGGACACCACACTTTGAAGCCCGGTAATAATATGCGCCATTGCCAACACTGGATCATTAACGGCATGTGGCATTGCGCCATGCCCTCCTTTACCTAAAATGGTTACATAAACCTCATCACAGGAAGCCATGTACATCCCAGATCTAAAACCTACTTTCCCTGCCTCTAGCTCAGGGAAAACATGCTGAGCAAGTGCTTTTTCCACCTTTGGATTAAGCAAAACCCCTTCTGCAATCATCAAGGAAGCGCCACCCGGAAGTTGCTCCTCCCCCGGTTGAAAAATACATTTTACTGTTCCGTGTAATTTATCCTGGAAATCCAACAAAACAAGGATAGCTCCGTACAAACAAGCACTATGGAAATCGTGCCCGCAAGCGTGCATTCGACCGTCGACATTGCTTTTGAAAGGAACATCGGTTTTTTCAAGAATGGGTAAGGCATCCATATCTGCCCGTAGCAAAATGGTTGGACCAGGCTTATCCCCTACTATTAACACTTCAAACCCTTCGCCTGCTATTGGATAATTCACCTGTGCTCCTGCAGCTTCGAATTTATCACGCAAAAACTGAGAAGTTTTAAACTCCTGGAAAGACAGTTCTGGATTTTGGTGAATATGCCGACGGACTGCTCTAATTTCTTCCAAGCAGCTTTTCACTTTCCTTTTTATTGCTTCTATCATTTAGAAAAAATTATTTTAACGGAAGCAACCAACATTACAATTCCAAACACTTTTTTAACCACAGCAGGATCCATTTTTAAGGAAATCTTACTACCAAAGTAACCCCCGATAATAAAAGTAGCCGCAACTACCAAAGCATAATTGAGGTTTAGATTCCCTGCCTTATAATAATTCATAAACGCCAAAATTCCAATTGGTGGAAGCATTAGAGCCAGGCTTGTCCCCTGAGCTTCGTGTT
Organism: Luteibaculaceae bacterium; assembly: GCA_047618705.1. Lineage (GTDB taxonomy): Bacteria > Bacteroidota > Bacteroidia > Flavobacteriales_D > Luteibaculaceae > JBLHJD01. Next base: position 5,192 of record JBLHJD010000006.1, on the reverse strand, counting down.
GTCCTAGGCCCAAAAAATAAATGAGGCAAGGAACAATTACAATTCCGCCTCCAATTCCTACAAAGCCACTTAAGATACCGGCAAAAAGGCCAATACAAACTAAAATTAAACAGGTTGAAACACTCATCAAAAATCGAAGTTTAGTGAAAAATAGAAAACCCTTGGCAAACGAATCCCATCGTCTACACCCCAGGCCCAATCAACCCGTACAAAGTAACCAAACAAGGTGGATCGAAGTCCAAAACCATAACCATAAATTACTGGTTCCCTTTGGGAGCGAATGGTAATGGTTAAGGGTTTTTGTTCAAAAATCTGGTTATTAAAGAAGTTGCTATCGGAATAGGGGCTTTTCCCCGACCAGGCACTTCCAACATCTCCAAAGGCAATAACTTGGAAGTTTTCCAAGAAATTACTTTTTAAGGGTTGATTAGCAAGGTACCGGATAATGGGCACTCTGAATTCAGAGCTATAAGCAAGGAAGTTGTTTCCGTTCCGGGCATTGTTTAAAAAGCCGCGCATTGGGGCAGCCAAAGCTTGGTATTTAAAGCCTGCATTAAAGTCGATGCCCGTAGACAAGTCCACTTTCGGGAAAAGCCAATTATCAGCCCCTCCCAAATAATAAATAATTTTTGCCTCCCCCAGAGAAGTAGATCCTGCCAGCCTATTTGCCCAAATAATATTGCGATGTATTCGGGTATAATGCCGAGCATCTAATCCAAGCACGTACATTTTATCATTGGATGAACTTGGCAGGATGTAGGACTCCCCAAAAAGTTTTACCCGAGCACCTTGCATCAGGTTTTCTCCCAATCGGAGGGAATTGTCAAAAATCAGTTCACCGCGCAATCCAGTTATAGATTGGTACTGATTATCAGCTCCTAAGTTCACTAAATCGGTACTTAGGGCAATAAATTGGCTGTTGGAGTAAACGTAGGTTCCTTTGGCAGAAAACACCTCATTAAAAGGCCATTTCACCGATGCTGCGGCAGTGTGATTGTACACTTGAATCAATGAAAATTCAGTAGCTCCTTTTAATGCATTTCTGGATAGGGTTATGGATTTATCCAAGCGTTTTTCATTGTTCTGTAATTGGAGAAAATAATCGTTGCTGTTCAGGTTCCCCGACATCCTTACTCCCGCAAGAACCCTATAGTTTTCGAACAAATCGGCAAGGCCAAACCGCATGTAACCACTTAATCCCGGATTGATGGATCCTGGCCCGGTAAATGGCTGATAGAATTCGTTGGCAAACGAATTATCTAGCCTAGACTCCACAAAGGAGTTGGTGAAATTCAGGCCATACTGAACGGCTTGTTCCTCTTCCTTTTTGTCTCGAATAAACAAGCTTAATTTATCTTTTTTGGCTGGAGAATCCGAGTACTGTTTTTCCTTCGAAAACAAAACAAATTTATCTTGGTCCTCCTGCGGGTAAACCTCCATTGGGGTGAAGGTATATTCCACTCCATCCTTACTCACCTTCCGCGGATTCCCATCCTCATCCATAAAATCGACTACCTCAATTTGTTTGAGTTCATCGAGGTAAGGATTAAACACTTCCTTAAACTCCAAATCTTTCTTTTTTTCGGACAGCCAGCGGTACCTATTATCCGTAAAATGGAGACCTACCCACTTTTCCTTGTCCACAGAATAATCGTGGATAAGTGTATTCCTACTAAAATTGGATAGGGATTGCGTTTTAGTAAAGTACCTGTAATGAATGGTGGTGTCGATATAAGCTATTGCGCTATCCTTCTTTCCAAAATACCGATTCCAAACCCCTCCTCTATCCGACAGGAACACCAAATCACCATCACCATAGGGAAGAGGGAATTTTTCGTTATCGAGAGGTGTATTTGTAATTCGGTCCAAAATGGCCGTTTCTCCCACTGGGGAAATCCCAAAAAGATCGTATTTCTGTTGCAAAGGACCGCCAATGGCGAGAGTGTCGTTATTTCTGTTGGATGAAAAGTAAATCTTGGCTCCGTTTTCACTAAACCTAGGTTCTAGGTCATCGTATATATCGGAAGTTAAAGGAGCTACCCTTCCGGTTACTGGGAAATAGGTATACAAATCAGACCTTCCATTTCGTATTCCAGAAAGCACAATGATTTTCCCGTCGGGGGAATAACTTGCCCCCAATACTTCCTCCACTCCTTTAATGGGTCGCTTTTCGGTTTTCTTGGAGCTTAGGTCGTAATTGTACCATTCTAAGGCTCCGTTTTTTTCCAAGGCATAACTCAAAATTTTGCCATTAGGATGCCAGGCAAGGGCGGGGAACCGATAGTTTTGAACCCGATCTATTTTATGGAACTTTTTAAAAATCTTGTGTCTTTTCCCTGTTCTGAGATTTACCAAATACAACCGAATTTGCCCTAATTCATTTGAAACCACAGCCATTTCTTTGGCCTTAGGACTGATTTTCATTTCCACAAGTTTCCGATGAGATCGAATAGGCTTTACTCCATCTTCTACCCATTTTTCGCGTTGATCCTCCCCTTTGGCAAATTTGGTTTGGTAATGATTTAGCACTTCTTCATTCAGGGTTCGGAAGCCCATTCCGAGGACCAATTGGAACCCAGATTCAATATTTCGTTGAATTCTGGAAACGTAAATAATGGTTGGCACCACCTGTTCTCCGAATTTCTCAACCACATAACTCCAGAGCGCGTACCCCGCCAAAACCGATTCAGTATCCTCCCATTTTCCAATTTGCTTAAACCGCCCAGAAAAAATCTTGTCTTTAATCCTGTCCTCATATTCGGCATTCGGCCCAATGGAAAAATATTCGGTTAGCCCTTCCACGTACCAATCTGGAAATGACAACAAGGCTTTGTTTTTTACCATGTCTTTTACCGACGCTCCATACAAAACTTGATTCAGGAAAACCTGAGAGATTCCTTTCCGAACTTGCTCTATTTCATTCTGATTAACCCCAGAACCGTACAAGAAAACCTTATTCCCAGAAACACGGGTAGTTCCTCCAGCAACCCCCTCGTTTACAGACGAATAACCCTCATTGCTTTGTTTGAAATCGGAGTACGAGTCAAAAATAATTAACTGAAGTTTTCCTTCTGGATTAAATTCAAAAATATCGATGAGGTTTTGAATTTCACGTTGAGCGATGGCCCTAAACCGCAGAGGAAGCTCCTGCTCTTCTGCATGGTAATACACCTCAAATTGTTCATCCGAAAGATACCTCCACTGGTAATTCCCCGCCTGGATTCTTCCTTTTCCAAAAGTCTGCCTGGTCCCTTGGTAAAATTGGGCCGAAAGATTTAAGGAAAAAGAAAAAAGGAAAAAGGTGAGCAGAATTCTATTCATAGCATAAATTTACACTTCAAATTGTAACACCAATGATTCATTACCACGTTTTTACATTTAATCCTTTTCAAGAAAATACATATCTCCTTTGGAATGACCAGAAAACAGCCTGGATTATTGACCCTGGATGTATTAACCAAGAGGAGCAAGAGGAGTTAAACTCGTTCATTATTAAAGAAGGATTGAGCGTTGAGAAGGTACTTCTCACCCACAGCCATATTGACCATGTCCTAGGTTTATCTTTTTGTCAGAAAAACTGGAAAATAGATGCGTGGAATCACCCCTTAGACGCGTCAACCTTTGACGCAATACCACAATATGCTCCAACGTATGGTATGCCTTATAAGGAAGGAAATAAGCCCTTGAACAAACTGGAGCACAACCAGAACATCTTTTTAGGAGAAGAAAACTTCGAGGTAAGGTTTGTTCCTGGTCATGCCCCTGGACATGTGGTATTTATTCACCACGAACAAAAACTAATCCTTGGTGGAGACGTTCTATTCCGTGGTAGCGTTGGCAGGACCGATTTACCTGGTGGGGATTCCGACATTTTGAAAAAATCTATCCGTTCAGAAATTTATAGTTTAAAAGACAACTACACCATTTTCCCAGGTCACGGACCTGAAACTAATGTGTTTTTCGAAAAAGAAAATAATCCATTTGTAAAGGCTTAGCCAACCATGGTCCAAGAAACACATATTGTCCCCACCCAATCTAGGAGGCAGCGACTTCAAGATTATGGTGTAGGCATTTTCCTAGCCATTCCTACAAAATCGGCCCTAAAAAAGGCGATAAAAAAGGAGTTGGTTTTGGTGGACGGTAAACTTGGTGATACGGCCATGTGGATTGCGGGAGGGGAAACTATTACAGTTAATTTCCCCGAGGAAGACACCCAGATAAAAAGGCTAATTTTTCCGTTAAAAGTCACCTACGAAGACGACTATTTAGCCTGTATTCTAAAACCTGGTGGCATTTTAGTAAGTGGAAATGGGTTTAAAACGATAGCCCACGCTCTTGTTCAAAATTTAAGCCGAAGCAATTCTACGGATACAACCAAACCTCAACCGGTTCATCGCTTAGACTACGCAACCACAGGGATTTTATTAGTTGGAAAAACCAACGACGCAATTCGGACCTTAAATCGGCTTTTCGAGAACAAAAAAATTCAAAAGGAATACTACGCTATTACTATCGGAAAGATGGAAAACAGAGGTGAGATTAGCCTTGATATCGATACCAAATCCTCATTAACCGAATACGAGGTAGTTGACTCGGTAGTTTCACCCCGTTTTGAACGTTTAAATTTGGTGAAATTAAACCCCAAAACTGGAAGGCGCCATCAACTAAGGAAACACCTTTCTGCCCTGGGGAATCCCATTTTAGGTGATCAAACTTATGGAAAGGAAGAACTAATTCTAAAAGGAAAGGGATTGTATTTACACGCTTTTTCTTTGGAGTTTAAACACCCTGAAACAAAAAATACAGAAAGGTTTACTGCAGAATTACCTGAACGGTTTTACAAGATTTTTCCAAATTTAAATGTGATTTAACCCGATTTTGCAAGGCCCGCATTTTAGGCCGCAATACACAGATTCATAGCAGATTAGATCAAAAAACTTCATCCTGGAAAATTAGATTTATTGGATTCTGCCCGGGGACGAGACCCTCATCCCCAATCTCAAGTTCGGGAATTCTGGAATACCAGGCAATCCCATGATATTGGGAGGGGGAAATTAGATAGAAATACGCTCGATGAACCTGCCCGGGGACGGGTTCATCAACCCCAATCTCAAGTTCAGGAATTCTGGAATATCAGGCACTCCCATGATTTAGGGAGGAAAAAACTAAGTAGAAAAATTCTCGATGAACAA
>JBLHJD010000005.1:0-37179 GCA_047618705.1 Luteibaculaceae bacterium | reverse complement strand
TAAAATAGTTTATTGTTGAATCAAGATTGTTAATCTCTACCCTTCTTACAAATTGAACTTCACACGTTCCGGAGGCACCATACCCCAACACAGAGTATTGGTCAAAGTCAATGGCAACTTCATCCAAGGAGTCATTAAGATAGTTTACTGCAAGGCCAAAATTATTTTCTTCTGACCGAATAACTACCCCCGAATTCAAGCCCAAGTTACTGGTGCTAAAAATCACAGCATTGGTGTTAATGGCACCTTGGTCGATGTCGGCATCGAGCCGGAATGAGCTTTCCTTAGAACAAAAGGTAAACACAAGGGATACGGACAGTAGTCCAACGAAAGAAATAAGTTTATTCAAAACAAAAATGTTTGGTGTAATTTTAAATGTAAAAATAAGGATATAGGGAGACGAAGCAGATATTTGTTCAAAAACTTTAGGAAGACCCTATTATTTGGTAAGTTTGAGGTGTGGGTTTAGACACAAAACATATTGGCGTTTTTGGCTTAATTGCTCTAGTAATTTGGGGCCTTGCCGCGGATTTTAGTTTGGGGTATGCTAGCTCTTTTCATCAAGAATTGGGTTGCCAAGAAAACCACCATCCCGATACCGTTTCTGGTTGTCACTATGCGCTTTTTCACACCAAGGCAAATGATCATGAAAGGTGCGACCACAAGGAACACCTGCTTATTGGGGGAGAGTCATCAGAAATAATTGGGCTTCTTAATCAGGTTGAAAAATGGTTCATCAGGGCTGAAATAACACCGATTACCAAGGTGCTCGAGGTCCAATTTCAGATCATTAATTTTCAGTTTCAACGCGTTTTTAAAATTCAAAATCACACAACGCGTCCGCCTCCTTTTGCTTAAACAAATCGGTTTAAGAATTAATAAGGAATATAGGAGAGAATGAATACTGGAGTTTTTCCATGTTTTCTGGGCTTCCTTGGCTTAGTACTGCAATTGCCAGTGTATGCCCAGGAGTTGCCGGATGAAAACTGTGCACTACAAATTTCTGGGATGGTCCTAGACCACCACGATGAGTCGGCTTTGGGATTTGCGAATATTCTCATTAAGGAACTTAATGTTGGGACTACGGCGAACGAAAAAGGGTATTATGAGCTCAATAACATTTGCCCGGGTGAATACACCATTTTGTGTTCCCATATGGGCTGTGAAACGGTGCAAAAGCGCATAAAACTAAGCGATACAATTACCATTAATTTTAGTCCAGAGCACCATCAAGAATGGTTACAAGAAGTAGCCATTGTTGGTCACAGGCACGGTGGAAATAAAACCCAAGTAAGCAGTGAACTAAGCGAAAAACAGTGGAACAAAAACATTGGATTGAGCTTAGGGGAAAGCCTCAAGAGTATTCCTGGGGTGCAAAGTTTGCAGTCGGGGAACAATGTTTCCAAGCCGGTAATTCAAGGTTTGCACAGCAACCGGGTTTTGGTTGTACAAAATGGAACGCGACTCGAAAGCCAACAGTGGGGATTGGACCATGGTCCGGAAATTGACCCCTTATTATTTCCCAAATCTGAAGTGCTTAAGGGGGCACAATCGGTAAAATATGGAGCGGAGGCAATGGGGGGAGTGGTTCTGCTGTCGTCCCCAGAATTTTGTTCCAACGAGGTGCCACTAGTCCATGTCTTTTCAGCCTTCAACAGCAATGATTTTGGGGGAAAACTAGGGATTCAAGTTGAGGGAGGATTGGTAGGTTTTCCGAAATTGCAATATCAACTGGCAATCAGTAGAAGCAAAGCCGGTAATGCCAAAACCCCCGATTATTTCCTTGAAAATACCGGCTCGGAGGAAACCACCATTGCCTGGGGATTAAAATATACCGAGGCATTTCAATTCCGATACAGCAACTATAGCAGCAGTTTCGGGGTGTTTAGTGGGTCGCATTTTGGAAATCTAACCGATTTGCAAGACGCCTTGGATGGGGCTGTTCTTGGGAAAGGAAAATTCTCGTACGATTTTGGTGCACCTCGGCAGGAAATTGTGCATGAAACCGCCTTATTAAGTGGAAATGTTTTGCTCAAAGAAGTGGGGAAACTGAGTTACTCCTTATCTCGGCAGTACAATGAGCGTTTGGAGTTTGACGCTCATGGGGTGGCTCAATCTGAGGAAGCTGCTAAATTGGGCTTAACCAGCGTTAACGGTCAGGTTTTGTTGGAGCTAGACAATCGCCTTCCGGACGTTGGTTTGGAATACCGCAATTTAGGGAACACGGCCCGCGGCAGATCCTTTGTTCCAGATTATGAGTTGAACACTATTGCTGGGTTTGTAACACATCAATGGTTGATTGGAAAAGGGGATGCATTTGTGGAAGCAGGAGCCCGCTGGGAACAACATTTCCAAACCTTTTTTGTGGATCAACAGCTAGTGAACAAGGAGTATCAAAGTTTTTCCGGAAATTTCGGAGTATTCATTCCACTAAGGGATAAACATCAACTCCGGTTCAACCTGGCCTCTGGTTGGCGTCCACCAGCAGTAACAGAATTATTTGCTGACGGAGTGCACCATGGAGCAGGTATTTATGAGCAGGGGAATCCCAAATTAACAGAGGAGCGAACCATATCAATGAATCCTGCATTAGAGCTCCATTTTAAGGGGTTTGAAGGAAGCATTGAGCCTTTTGTGTATCGTTTCAGCAATTACATTACCCAAATCCCAAATGGGCAGCCTGAATTAACGATACGGGGAGCATTCCCTAGCTTTGGTTACGCACAAATTCCAGCAACATTATACGGGTTGGATATTGCTACTCAAACCAGCTTATCTAAAACGATCTTCCTAAATGTCAACTTTTCCTCGGTTCAGGTTAACCACTCCGCTCGGGACAACGTGTATTTTATTCCAAGCGAATTGGTGGGAATGGAATTAAGTAGAAGTTGGAAAACGGAGCAGGGAAATACATTTAGTACTGCCTTAGGAGCCAAGTACCGAGCCGAAAAAACGAATGGACCTATACTTGAATTAGTTGCTCCACCCGAGGATTACACCTTGTTTTCTCTCGATTTATCCTTTCAAAGCAAGGATAAAATCAACCCCATTTTTATTGGATTAAAATGGGACAATATTTTAAACAAAAAGTACAGAAACTACGCCAACAGGAATCGGTTTTTTGCGGACGAATTAGGAACATCCTTGAGCGTCCAAATGAAAATTTCTTTTGGTCAAAAACACAAAAAATGAAACAACAACTAATACTTACAACGCTCCTTTTAACACTGATTTTTATTGGCTGTGAAAAGGATAATGCTAAACCTGGACAGGTGCAAACAAACAATGATGCGGAGTTAATAACCACACTAGGTTTAAGCTTCACCTCGGCAGATTCTAGCAGCCAGTTTATGGTTCAATTTCAAGACATCGATGGCCCAGGGGGAGCAAGCCCTATTTTACCGGATACTATTTCTTTGATCGAGGGTGTGGCGTATGATGTGGATGTAATTATCCTAAACGAAGCAGCTTCTCCACCGGAAAACATTGGCGCGGAAGTAGCTGAAGAGGCAGAGGACCACTTATTGTGTTTTACACCCAGCATTTTGGATTTGGAAGTAAGTTACCAAGATAGTGTTAATGGTTTGCCACTGGGACTTAAAACGACTTGGAAAGGCCTAAACCCTGGAACGGGAGACATCACCATTGCATTAAAGCACCAGCCGGGAATCAAAAACGGAGACTGTGCCTTGGGAGATACCGATGTTGAAGTGGTCTTTTCTTTTATTATAAATTAACCCTGAATTGGCTCGAAGGGATCAGTCCCTTCGAGCCAATTAAAACCTACACAAATGAGAATAAGTCAAATCACCCTCCTAAGCTGTGTGGCCCTGTTTGCATCTTGTGCCACTATCCTAAACTCGTCACGCCAAGAAATTGTGGTGTATTCAAAAAAACCGGTCAAGTATATTGTTAATAAAGAAGACACGATAAGTCCGAAAGACAATAGGGCAACCATTGTGGTAGAAAGGAAAAATCCCTTAACCATTACGGCAATCTCGGACACCGCCGTACACACCTTTTATCCCCGATCTAGGACTTCTGGGTTATTTTGGATGAATTTATTTACCCCTTATTTTGTTGGAATCCCGGTCGATTTAATAAGCGGAAAAGCGAAGGGATATAAGCGTTTTATGTACTTGGATCAATCGGGTAGTAATATGCAGTATTCCAATTTTGATTCCTTATCGGAACCGCATTCCATGCTATTAAAATTCAGTCCACTGAAGCTTATGGGACTGTTTCATCCAGGAGTAGAATTAGGGCTTGAATTCCCGTTTTCACAGAAAAACTCTATGCAAATATTGGCGTCCTATTTATTTCCAATTTCTAGTGCGTATGGAAGTACCAACTGGGATCCAACATCGAGTAGATGGAATGTTAAAAATCAGAAATTCAACATCTCTTTTGAGGCCCGCCACTACCTAACTAGAGGTTTTGGTGAAGGTTTGTACTTGGGGCTTGACATGAATCACCTCAACAGTAAAACGGTAGAAACAGTGCCTTTTTATGACGAAGATCCAAATGCTTTGTCTCAAGATACGTACCAAGATTCTATTTCGGTGCACAAAATCGGGAATAGTATGGCCTTTAAGTTGGGGTATGTAATTCCGGGAGACAGGGTGAGTTTGGACATGTACATCGGGCTTGGGGTTCGGTATGTAAATACTACCCATGAAGGACGCCAGTTTCCAGAACACACGTTGAAACCTGCACTTTGGGCAATAGGGAATCATGGTAACCTGAGGGAGGGGAAGTATACCCAAGTTATCCTTCCATTAGGGGTCCGACTAAGTATTCGGCTTTAGGAAATGTGTATCCCGGTTTGTGCAAGTAAACCGGGTAATTGATTTATTTCGAATTCTGCTTTTTTGAGTTGGTTGATTTCAGGGCTTAATTGTAGGTTCACAGATCCGTGAAATTTACTTTCTTGGAGTTGATTGTTTACCCAATTGGCACCGAGTAAATCACAATTTATAAAGGAAGATTTTTTGAGTTTATTGTTTTCAAAAAGGCAGTCCTTGAGGCTGGATCCAAGAAATTGGGATTTGGGCATAGCCACGGAAAAAAAAATACTGTTGTCGAGCTTGCAATTTTCGTAGGACCACTCCAGGTTAAACGGGTTGACGTGCTCAAAATTGATTCCCAGCATTTTACACCCAATAAAGTCCACGTTTTTTAGAGAAGTGTTCCCCAAAATGGTAAAACTCAGGTCACATTCTTCAAAAGTGCAGTCTTCAAAAGTGCAATTCGAAAAATCGATTTTATCAAAGGTAATCCCTACAAACTGACAGGCTTCAAAAGTTCCTTTTTTGAAGGTTTTCCAGGGGAAAGTATCCATGGAAAAGGATTCATCAAAGACCGAAGTTGTTGCCATTTTATTCTTTTAACCTTTCTTTTAAGTTTGTTAGCATGGACTCAGTCATACGGGTAACATCAAATTCCGGCTTCCAGCCCCAATCTGCTCTTGCCACACTGTCATCGATGCTTTGAGGCCAACTTTCGGCGATTTGTTGGCGGAAATCTGGATTGTGAGAAATGCTAAAATCGGGTTTGTACTTTTGAATTTCTGCAGCCAAATCTTCTGGTGCAAAACTAAACCCAGCTACGTTATAACTAGAACGGATGGTCAATTTATTGCTCGGCGCTTCCATTAATTCCATGGTGGCTCGGATGGCGTCTGGCATGTACATCATTGGCAAAATGGTTCCTTGTTTCAGGAAACAATCGTGGTGGCCTGTTAATAAAGCATCATGGTAGATCTGCACTGCATAATCAGTAGTACCTCCACCAGGTTGTGCTTTGTAGCTGATTAGCCCAGGGTACCGGATACTGCGGATATCTACCTGAAATTTATTGAAGAAATATTCGGCCCAGCGCTCGCCGGCTAGTTTGGTAATTCCGTAAACCGTGGATGGTTCCAAAATGGTTCGTTGCGGTGTGTTTACGGGAGGAGTTGTTGGCCCAAAAACCGCGATGGAACTTGGGAAAAATATTTTTTTGATGACTCCTTCTTTGGCGAAATCCAAGATGTGAGAAAGGGAATTCATGTTGAGGTCCCAGCCCAATTGAGGCACTTTTTCTGCCGTAGCGGATAACAAAGCTGCCAAAAGGTAAATTTGGGTAATGGAATGCTTTTTTATGACGGCTTCAATTTTCTCTTTTTTTAAGGCGTTTAACACCTCAAAGGGTCCGGCCATTTGAACCACCGGGGCCTTGATATCAGAGGCAATTACATTGTCAACTCCAAATGCATTTTGCAATTCGAGAATAAGATCGGTTCCAATTTGACCAGAGGAACCAATAACGAGGATTTTTTCTTGAGCCATAATTTCAAAAGTCGTTAAAATTAGACAGGAAATGAGTAAAAGAATGCGCAGAATTTCGGATATTTTTTGTTCGTTGGAAATAGGATTTCATCCCAAGCGCCGCATATTCAGGTTTAAATCCTTGTCATTGAGGGAATAATGGAAGAAAAACTGCGGGAAATAGGGGATTGGAAATTCAATTTTCTAAATTTAAGGAGTTCCTTTACTTTTGTTAAGAGAAAAAAAGCAAAATTAACTATGCCTATATATCACCAATTGGGAAAATTCCCACACAAAAGGCACACCATATTCAGGAAGGATGATGGCAATCTCTTTTACGAGCAATTGTTCGGAACAGAGGGCTTCCACGGAATGTCTTCATTGCTGTATCACCACCACAGGCCAACAGTGGTTAAAGGGATAAAAGGCAGCCGGGATATTAACCCGAAAATTGCCATCGAAAAAAACCTAAGGAGCATAGGCTTAAAAGGGTTTGCCGTGCCCCCCAAAGATGATTATTTGGAAAGTCGTGTACCCATTTTGGTGAACAACGACCTCCACATCACCTTAGCTGCTCCGCGGAAATCCATGACGGATTATTTCTACAAAAACGCGGATGCCGATGAGATGATTTTTATCCACGAAGGGAAAGGTGTGCTGAGAACATTGCTCGGAAACATTCCGTTTGGATACGGTGATTATTTGGTTGTTCCTCGGGGTATGATTTACGCCATGGAGTTCGAAACCGAAGAGAACCGCTTGTTTATTGTGGAATCTTTCAGTCCAATTTTAACACCAAAACGGTACCGGAATAATTTTGGTCAGCTACTAGAGCACAGCCCATTCTGTGAGCGCGACATACGTCGACCAATGGAGTTGGAGAGTCATGATGAGATTGGCGATTTCACCATTCAGATAAAAAAGGAGGGTGTACTCCATGAGTACATTTATGGGAACCACCCGTTTGATGTGGTCGGATGGGACGGATATAACTATCCGTATGCATTTTCGATCCACGATTTCGAACCTATTACAGGACGTGTTCACCAGCCACCACCGGTGCATCAGACATTTGAAGCCCACAATTTTGTAGTGTGTTCCTTTTGCCCGCGATTATACGATTACCACCCAGAATCAATCCCAGCCCCATACAACCACAGCAACATCGATTCCGATGAGGTTTTGTATTATGTTGCCGGAGATTTCATGAGCAGAAATCATGTAGAAAAAGGATTAGTAACCTTGCACCCCGGTGGAATCCCACATGGACCGCACCCTGGAGCAGCAGAACGGAGTATTGGAAAAGAAAAAACCGATGAATTAGCCGTAATGGTTGATACATTTAAACCCCTTAAAGTTACAGAAGAAGCTCTAAAACTGGATGACGGAAATTATTTCGAATCCTGGATGGAGGAAAAATATCAATAGATAATAATTATGGCAAGAGAAGATTTACTAAAAGAACTACATAAAGACCACGATCCAACGAATGATTTTTTACCATTAAAGGGTACTGATCACATTGAATTTTGGGTGGGGAATGCAAAACAAAGTGCGTACTACTACCAAGTAGCATTTGGGTTTAAGTTGGTGGCATATGCTGGTCCGGAAACAGGACTTAAGGATAGAGCATCATATGTGCTTCAGCAAGACAAATTGCGGTTGGTTTTAACCACATCTTTGGATCCTGATTCTGAAATCACTAAACATGTAGCGAAGCATGGTGATGGAGTAAAGTACTTGTCTATCTGGGTAGATGACGCCCGCAGTGCATACGAGGAAACGACTAAGCGTGGAGCTATATCGGCTATGGAGCCTACCGTTTATAAGGACGATTCCGGGGAAGTAGTTATTTCTGCAATCCATACTTATGGTGAAACTATTCACAAGTTTGTTGAACGAGGAAATTATTCTGGAGCCTTTTTACCGGGGTATACCAAAGTGGATAAGCCAGCATTAGCGGAGCCAGTGGGTATAAAGTATGTGGATCACTGTGTTGGAAACGTGGAACTTGGAGCCATGGACAAATGGGTGAAGTTTTATGAAGATGTAATGGGCTTTAAATTGCTTATTACCTTCGATGATACCGACATTTCTACTGAGTTTACATCTTTGATGTCGAAAGTGGTTTCTAATGGAAACGGGTACATTAAGTTCCCAATTAACGAACCGGCCAACGGAAAGAAAAAATCCCAGATTGAGGAATACCTGGATTTCTATGGTGGAGGTGGTGTTCAGCACATTGCATTGGCAACCGACGATATTTTACATACGGTTTCTGAACTAAGGAAAAGAGGAATAGATTTCTTGTATGTACCAGACAACTACTATGAAGATTTGTTGGAAAGAGTTGGTGACATTGATGAGGACCTAGCAGATTTAAAGGACCTGAATATTTTGGTAGATAGAGATGAAGAGGGTTATTTGCTTCAGATTTTCACCAAACCAGTGGAAGATAGACCGACTGTTTTTTATGAGATAATTCAACGGAAAGGGGCGAAGTCTTTTGGAAAAGGAAACTTCAAGGCTTTGTTCGAAGCCATTGAGCGGGAACAAGAATTAAGAGGAACACTTTAGTACGAAAAACCTTCTCAGTTGAGAAGGTTTTTTTATATTCATTAACACCAAAATGCCATGAAAAGAACGGTACAATTATGCGCTTTAGCCTTGGGGCTTTTTTGCTTTGGAAATCAGGAAGCACAGGCACAAGAGTACAATACTGCAATTGGATTGCGTGGTGGGTACGGAAACGGACTTACCATTAAACAGATGCTTGGCGGAAACGCTGGAGTAGAAGGGATCTTGGTTTCCACATCGGGAATTTTAGGGGTAACTGCTTTGTATGAATTATACGCCAATGGTGTATTTAATACACCTCGATTAAATGCGTACTATGGAGCAGGTGGAACGTTGATTATTGGAAATTCAGGCTCAATTGGAGTCAATGGAGTTTTGGGAATTGAGTACAACTTCGCTGAGATTCCAATTAACGTTTCCGTCGATTGGGTTCCAGGGTTTTATCTCGTGAATGGAAGTGGTTTTGTTGGAGAAAATGGAGGTCTAGCAGTACGCTACTATTTTTAATAAATAACTATAAAATAAGGAAGGGGGGAAGCAAATGCTTCCCCCTTTTTTTGTGCACTTTTTTTAAGCGAGAAGGCTTTTCTCCCCTGAACAGGGATTGTGGAAAATGGAATTGTGAGGAAACTTTCAGCGGGGCTTGAGGGTTACTCCCCCCCCTGGGAGTGAGACCCTTTTTGACTTCTTTGAAGTTGCGTTTTTGCCCTAAAATCAGGGGGTGATATAATGCCCTAAGAAGCCTAATTTCCAGCGAAATACCTCATCGACGTCTACTTCTTCAAGAATACACTTGGCCGCCCTTATGACGCCTAAGTGTGCGATTATTAAATGGTTTTGGGCAGGATTGATTTGATCCATAAAACTAGATACCCGAAAAACAAGGTCTTCCCACGATTCGCCGCCTGGAACAGCCTTTGTTTTCCAGTTGTCAGCCCAGGCATTGGTTGCATCTCTAGGCAAACTATCCCAACTTTGGTTTTCCCAATTACCAAAAGACATTTCCATGAGCCTGTCGTCAGTCTGGTATGGATACTTAAAACTGTCTGCAAGTTGAGTGCACCGCAGCAATGGAGAACTCCAAATTGTATATTCAGACCAAAGTGCAAGCTCCTTTATGAGCGAATCCAATTCCTTGATATCCCATTTTTTGGGAAGTAAGTCGGTTTGCCCATAACACCAGTTCGGTGGGCAATCGGGTTCGGGATGACGGAGAAAAATTAGGGCCACGAAATCAGAAATGCTAATATGATGGCCAATTCTGTTGCTTGCTGAATGGCTCCCAGTATGTCACCCGTGTATCCCTCTACCCATTTACTGCATTTTTTTCTAAAAAAGAGAACTACTAGTAGCGGAAATATGACAGAACAAAAAAACTGGAAACGCAAATCGAGATTCCACAAGAAAAACAAACAGGTAATCCCTGGAGCTAAGGCAATAATCCATTCCTTTTTTCCGAAAGTATGGATGCCAATGGGTTTTGATTTACTTAAGGCGTCTGCAGCAGCATAAGGAAGTAAGGTCTTAAAATAAAGTGGCCAGGTGCGACTAATTACCTGAATGGACATCCAAATAAGGAGTAGGTCTGCAGTAGAGTAATATAAGCTTACGCTGCGCAGGGCATACCATTTGGTGGTAAGAATAAACCACAAGCACAAACTCCCAAAAGTACCTACCCGGGAGTCTTTCATAATGCGAAGTATCGACTCCGAATCCCAACCTCCTCCAATACCGTCGGCGGTGTCCGCTATTCCATCTTCATGAAAACCACCCGTTACTAAAAAACCAGCACCTATGGCCAAAATCCAAGCCACGCCAAAATCAAAGAAAAAGGAAGAAGCCCAGTACACCGCAAAGGTAATTGCGCCAAAAATGATTCCGATATACGGGAAATAGGGGGTTGCTTTTCCCAGGTCTTCAGAAGTGATTTCCCCTTTTACTTTAATTGGAATGCGGGTGTAAAATATAATGCTGGTTAAGAAAGATCTCATCTATTCAGTTTTGTCGCTCACTCCAGCAGTTTCAAAACTCGACATGTAGTTTAGGAACTGAAGGGCGGATTTAAAGATAGGTAAAGAAAGAGCGGCACCTGTACCTTCTCCCAGGCGGAGGTTTAATTGTAAGATGGGGTCGGCATCCAAAAATTGCACCATTTTTTCGTGACCGGGTTCTTGGGAACTGTGGGCAAAAAAGGAGTAGTCCTTAATTTCAGGCGCTAAAGCGAAGGCCAATAAATATGCAGCGGTACTGATATAACCATCCACTACAAAAGGAACTTTATGGAAAGCACAAGAAATCATAGCTCCTGCCATCTGACCTAACTCAAACCCGCCTACTTTTTCCAAAATTTCCATGGGGGTTTTAAGAGGGCCGTGGAAGTCAATAACCGCTTTTAAAATGGCTTTTTTACGAGCGACACCATCGGCATCCAAGCCCGTTCCGGGTCCTACACAATTGGCGATATCTGCGCCCGTAAAATAATGTTGAAACAAGGAAGCAATAGCGGTATTCCCAATTCCCATTTCGCCAAACCCAATCCAATCCACTTCTTCCTCTGCTAAATCAGCTACAATGTTCCACCCAATTTCCAAACATTCTTGTGCCTGTTCGGCACTCATGGCTGGTCCGGTAAGGCAATTGGCCGTCCCGTTGCCCACTTTAGCGTGGACAAGTCCATCGATGTTCTCGAAATCGTAATTAACCCCGGCATCAATCACCATCAATTCTGCTTCATGGAGGCTCGAAAATGCATTAATAGCGGCTCCGCCATTCAGGAAATTTAAAACCATTTGCGGGGTTACTTCTGCGGGAAAAGCGCTCACGCCCGTGGCACTTAAACCATGATCTCCAGCAAAAACGAGGATGTGCGGGTCTTTTATTTCAGGGGAAATGGTGTTCTGAATTAAACCCATGCGCAAAGCAATTTCTTCCAATTTCCCCAACGAACCTACGGGCTTGGTTTTGGTGTTTATTTTATGCTCCAATTCGGCTTTGAGTTCAAGGGAACACGGTTTAACCTGAAATTTCATGGTTAATCTTTTTTGGGCTTGTAAATAAAGAGGTTCCAGCGGTCTTCTTCTATCCCAGCTTGGTCCAAAACCCAGCGGCATAGAATAAAACAATAGTCTGAAAGGCGGTTGATGTACTTTACCATGTATGGATCCACGGTTGAATCTTCATGATTCATGAGGGTGATAAGTCGGCGCTCTGCAG
The DNA here is from genome assembly GCA_047618705.1 of Luteibaculaceae bacterium. Lineage (GTDB taxonomy): Bacteria > Bacteroidota > Bacteroidia > Flavobacteriales_D > Luteibaculaceae > JBLHJD01. The sequence goes on along the minus strand of JBLHJD010000005.1, from coordinate 25,081 downwards.
TCCTGGCTTGTGTTCTGCAGAGGTGTAATCGACTACTTAATTCGTTTCCGCCGGGTAAAATAAAATAGTCTGATGCTGTTTTTACTTCTGCTTCCAAACGATCCATTTCTGTTTCCATCCATTCGGCTCCTTCTTTTGGTTCAGGAACACCGGGAAACTTGGGGGCACCGCGTTTGGTTGCTATATGCGACATCATGTTCATGAGGTCGGTTTGGATTCTGTGAAAATCGGCTTGAATAAAATGGGTTTTGTCAACGATGCTTCGGGCAGATCCCAATCGACTACATAATTCATCGATTTGCCCCATGCATTCCATGATGGGGTGGTCTTTTGGGACGCGCCCACCTGAAAAAAGTCCTGTAGCTCCTTTATCGCCTGTTTTGGTATATACCTTCATTTTGTTGGATTTGATTCAAAGATATAAACCGCAATTAGTTATTGACCGCTTTTTATTTTTAATGGCAAACCAGACACCATCAGGATAACTTCTTGAGCGCGTTGGGCCAAAAATTGATTCATCCAACCTTGTAAGTCAGCAAACTTTCTGCCGGCTTCAGTTTCGGCGTGCAAGCCCATCCCCAGTTCGTTGGTGATTATCCAGGAATTTTCCGGAATATTTTTTTCGAAGGTCAACCAAATGGATTTCGCCAAAGAAAGGGAATTATCCACGTTGAAATTGCACTGTTGGAAAATGGAATTTAACCAGAGAGTTACACAATCCATGAGCAGAACACCATTTGATTCGAATGAAAGCGTGTCAATAAAAAGGGGTTCCTCGAAGGTTATCCATTTCTTATCCCGGTCTTTTTGGTGTTTTTCCACTCGCTCGTCCATGCTTCGGTCGTTAACAGGCGTGGTTGCTAGATAATACTGGGGATGTTTATTCAACGAAAGGAGGTGCTGCTCCGAAAAACTACTTTTTCCGGAACGAGCACCTCCTGTGATTAAGGTAAATGACATGTGTTTAAAACTGAGGTTTTGGAGCAACTCGGGTCCCGATGTGTTTTTGATGTAGAAAGAAACCACTGATTGAAGCGCCAATAAATGAACCCGCCAATAGGTAGTAACTTTCCTCATTAGATTCCGTGAATAAGGCTGCAATTCCGAGTCCAGCTAATCCACCGGCAAGCATTCCATATTTTATTTCAGTTCCTTGGTTTTGAGAAAGGTTAACCTTTTTAGAAAAGTAATCACCTAGAATTACACCACCTATACCACCAGCTAAAGCTCCAATGGTATAAACCGGAGCGCTAAATGGGTTGGTGCTACTTTCGAATGTGGCAAGGATAAAAGCGGAGGTTAGTGAGCCATAGATGGAACTGGCCGTAAGCAAATGAGCGTCTCCTCGTGTATAATTTCGTCCTTTATCCAGGTACACTCCAACTGCGTAGCCTGCTATTCCTGCCAAAGCAGGAACGGCTAAGTTCACATTGTAGGCATCTGCCTGAACCGAAAAAGCATGTGCAAAAAAGAGATCATGCATGTTTTTGGAAAGAGCAACAGTCCCTTCACTGAAGTTTTGATTACGAGCGATAAACATGGACCCATATCCCTCAATATTTGGCAGAATTAATGCCATTACACCTAAACCAGTGGACTCCAAACCTAGTTGTGCTCCAATAATTCCAGTATGAATTGCTCCTCTAAAATAGGATTGGGAAAATGCATCAGCCATAGGCTGACTTATGTGGGTGTTGCGCAGTAAAAGGTTTGGAATTACGTAGCTGGCAGCTCCGAATAAAACTCCTGCGCCAAAGGCTTGGCGCCCATCTAAGTTTAGCAATGCGGGAAAAGCAAAAGAATTAATGAGAAGTCCAGATATAAAAACAGTTTTTTGGAATTGAGAATGGCCCTCATCGGAAAGGTTGGCATAGATATTTGGTTTAACCTCTTTCTGTGGGCTCCTTTCTGCAATTAGCTTTGCTTTTTGTCCCTCAAGAGCTTTTAGGTATTCCGATCTTTTTTGTGCTGTGCTATCTTGTTGGGCAAAACCACTCAAGGAAATTAGGCACAATAGGATAATGGATATCGATTTCATAAGCCTGTTTTTTGGTTATAGGTAGATACTAAAAAGCGCCCTTAGTGGTTAAGGGCGCTTTAAAAGTAATAGATAATTGCGAGGAATTAGTCTACCAAAACAATGTTTACATCCACGAGGGAAACAAATTCAGCAATACGAGCGTCTATCAATTCATTGGTTAATTCTTCCACGTTCTCTGTTCCAAATTTCTCAACCGTAAAAGAAGCCATTGTAGAACCAATTACAATTGCCCGTTTCATGTTCTTAAAACTTAAGTCACCTGTTCTGGCAATAAATCCGATGAAACCACCAGCGAAAGTATCTCCAGCTCCGGTTGGATCAAGGACATCTTCTAAAGGAAGTGCTGGCGCAAAAAACATGTTTTCTTTGTCGAACAACAAAGCTCCGTGTTCCCCTTTTTTGATGATGAGGTATTTAGGTCCCATCTCCAAGATAATACGGGCAGCTTTACGTAAGGAGTGTTCTCCAGACAATTGGCGTGCTTCTTCGTCGTTGATGGTAAGTACATCTACTTCTTTAATCACCGCCTTTAGTTCGTCCATGGCAATGTCCATCCAGAAATTCATGGTATCCAAAACAATCAGTTTCGGGCGTTTTTTCATCTGGCGGATAACGGAAAGCTGAACGGCAGGAGCAAGATTCCCTAGCATCAAGTATTCGCACCCTTGGGCCGATTCTGGCACCACAGGCTCGAAGTTTTCGAGTACGTTTAATTCCGTAATCAAAGTATCCCGGCTATTTAAATCGAAGTGGTATTTTCCGGACCAGAAAAAAGACTTTTCCCCTTCTTTAATTTGGAGGCCATCTAGATTTACACCTTTGCCTTCAAGTTTGTTCAGGAACGGACGAGGAAAGTCGTCGCCCACAACAGAAATAAGGTGTGATTTTGGCGTAAAATAAGAAGCGGCCAATGATATGTAAGTAGCTGCTCCACCTACAATTTTATCTGTTTTTCCAAAAGGAGTTTCAATGGCGTCAAAAGCCACGGTACCAACTACGATAATGCTCATGTGAAAGTTTTAAAAATATTTGCGCTAAGGTATTGTTATTTTTAAAAAAGGCTGTATTATTGCACCCGCAAAGGCAAAATTTCTCCTTAGCTCTTCCGGTAGTAATCGGAATGGTTAAAGCAGAAAAACAACAAAATTCCTCCTTAGCTCAGTTGGTTAGAGCATCTGACTGTTAATCAGAGGGTCCTTGGTTCGAGTCCAAGAGGGGGAGCTGCTAATTGCACTAAAGCCTTACAGAAATGTAAGGCTTTTTTTATGCACTAAACTGGACGAGAAGTTTACCCCGAGCAACCGCAGGAAGCCGAGGTGAGTCCAAGAGGAGGAGCTTGCTAGTAAAGGGTTTCAGGCTATTTAGCTTGAGACCCTTTTTTCGTTTTCACAAAATCAACCTTCAAAAGAGGAGCTTAATAGATAGATTAAAAAATGAAGATAAATACGCTATTTCCAAATTGGTTGTTCTCTCCAGTTTTCAGGAATACCCATTTCACTTTTGGAAATAGACTGATTTTCCTCAATTAAAGTTATTAGTTTCTCTTTAATACTGTGCCCTTTTGATACTTTGTTAAGAATGTATAAAATGCAACTCATGCAGTAGTACAGTGAGTTCTCGTTCTCAGGCTTTTCAATAAACGGCATTTCAGGATTAGAAAGGTACTTTGGACGGAAGTGGATGTTTCTATTCCAAAGCCTACTATGGTGAGCAATAATGTTTCTAATTGTTGTAAAAGCCAAAAACCAACTTTGAAGGTAAGTGTAATTGTATAGACCAAGCTCTTTTGCTACTCTGTTTTTGGCTGGTATGTTGTTTTTCAGGTTAGAGTATAGTTTAGATAGGCGACCAAAGGAAACTACCTCTAAGGTCTTGTAGGCTGGTGGACGATGCTCGTTGCCGTATTTATTGTAATGAGATTTGATAAAAACCTCTTTTGTTCTCAATAACTCTTTGTCAATTTCTTTAAGTGATTCACTAAAGTGTGCTTTGTTTTTGAAATTTGATTCAACCTCAAACCACCATTGGTCGATTTCAACGGAAGGGTAGTAAGCCATTTTTGTTCTAATAGCAATTTCTATACGTTCTAAAGCATCAAATAAAAGTAAGCGGAGTTTTCTATCGAAGGTGTATAAAGATATAATTTGTTCAAAACAAACGCCTTCTTTAAACGAGTGATTCTTTTTATCTTGTTGAAGGTCCCACCAAAAACCTTGTAACCTAAAATAGCTTATGTTTCTTAAATACTCTTTGGCTTCGGATTCATTCCCTATGTGTAAGCCTCTTTCCTTTAAGCGCTTTATTTGCTCATCGAATGATATTACTTTCTTAGGGTAATCTCCTTTATTAGTCATTTTTAGGCAAAAAAAAGACCCGCCGTGGGACGCTGTTCTTATGGGTAGCGTGGCGAGTTCTATTGGAACAAAGGTATAAAACTTTTATAACTTGCAACTTTTATAGGCTTTTTTTATGCACTAAACTGGACGAGAAGTTTACCCCGAGCAACCGCAGGAAGCCGAGGTGAGTCCAAGAGGAGGAGCTTGAAAATCTGAAGGTTACATCGTTTATTCGGTGTAACCTTTTTTTTGTTTGCACAAGAAGTGTGCCCTAACGGCAGCGCAGTCTAATCGGTCCCTGAGCGCAGTGGAATCGAAGGACTAAGCCTCCCAAAAATGTAAATACCATACCCCTCCGAGTTTAAACCCACGTCTATCCGCGTGTAAATATCCCTTTTGGGAAAAATCAATGTACGGAGGCCCATCCCTGTTGTCCACAATTTTTTGTTAAACTGAAAAGTGGGCGAAACGGAACCTACCCCTGCAAATAAAGTACCCCCTATTCGTTTACTAAATGAGAACGGAAGCCACCTATATTCCATCTGGAAACTCACCATGTTTTTATCTCGATACTTATCCTAAATAATAACCTCGCGTCATAAATTCACCTCCAATCATGCTGAGCTGATTAAGCGGGACATCCCCTTCCGAAAATGGACCTAAGAGTTGCGCTCCTAGAACTTGGTTTTTCCGGGCTTTTATGTGCATTCGTTTATCCAAGAACAAGGTGTTTGAGTTTTTAGTGGATCCCCATTCGTTTCGGTAGATTAAGTATCCTATTCTCAGAAAGAAAACCCTCCCTGACATTCAAAACATTATGCCGATTGTCATAAACAAGTCCCAATCCCAGGGCCAAGTTGCTTGGCTTCGTGTTAAGGGGAAAGCTATTTCGAATTGTATGGCAAGAATACTCTTGATCAATTCCGGGAAAATTAATTCCAAACTGGAACGGGCCTTTTCCTTTGAATGAATTTTTTCAAAAAAAAGGACGAAGTGAGGCCATCTAGGGGTCAATTCAAAATGTTGAAAATCAATGAATTCGGAATAGAATTTTACTCAATTTTGTGTGTCATAACAGCGAAAAAGGGGCGTCCAGTCCAGTCATCATTTTACTCGATATTTTGGTATATTTCACAAAATAAAACACAATGCGCCTCTTCATCTTCTTTTGTGCCCTTCTCCCGGTTTTAGCCTGCTCCAAAAAGGAAGAGACAGCTGAAAAAATACCCCTAAGCAGACCCAATGTCCTATTTATTATTGCAGACGATTTTGGCAAAGATGCTATTAGCGGATTGCCGGAAGGAGACATCGAGCCCTATATGCCCAATATTACAAAACTGCAGAATGAGGGCTTGCAGTTTTCCAATTTTTGGGTACATCCCACTTGTTCACCAACCAGGTCAGCCATTATTACGGGTAAACATGTTTCTAAAACAGGTGTGACTTCAGTGGCTGAGTCCCTCGGCGCTTCCGAAACCATTTTGCACCAATATATTAAGTCCAAAACCGGGGGGGGGTATGCAACGGCCCTCGTTGGGAAATGGCATTTATCCGGAAATTCCAATTCGGTAAATCCAGAGGACTGGGGAATAGATTACTACGCAGGATTGCTCTCGGGCCAACCTCAAAACTATTATAATTGGTCATTGGCCGAAGATGGGAAAACAGTGAACTCAACCAAGTACATCACTGAAAAATTTACCGATTTGGCTATTGATTGGGTACAAGATCAGGACAAACCATGGTTCCTGTGGTTAGCATATACATCACCCCATGTTCCTTTTCATCGGCCTCCGAATCACATGCACAGCCAAGGGGCTTTGCCGCCGGTAAGCGAATCAACAGACATGTTGCCCTATTTTTTAGCCAGCATTGAAGCCATGGATTATCAGATTGGGCGTTTATTAGATTCCATACCGGAAGAGGAACTAGCCAATACAATGGTGGTATTTATTGGAGATAATGGAAGTCCAAATCAGGTTGCCCAGGAGCCCTATTATTTTTCGTCGGCTAAAGGGACCTTGTTTCAGGGGGGCATAAATACACCTATGATTATTGCAGGGCCATTGCTCAGTCGCACTGGTTTTGATTCCACGCTCATTTCCGGAACCGATTTGTTTGCAACTATTTCCCAAATGTGTTCCCTACCCATTCAATCTTATTTTGATAGCCAAAGCTTTTTCCGGAATTTGTCTGAAGAGGCGGAACACCGGGATTTTGTGATTTCTGAAAACACACTAAGCGGAAAGCATTTCACCGCCATCCGGGATCGAAGGTATAAGTTGATCCGGAGTAGTGCCGGCAACAAAGATTTCTTCGACTTAGAAAAAGACCCTTTTGAGCGTCAGAAGCTTAATTTGGGTAATTTAACCGGCGAGGAAACCAATGCACTCCAGAGTTTGGAGGCTGAGGCCGACAGGGTTATTGGAACCAACTAGATTTATGGAAGAACAAAAAAACAACCCATTACACGGAATAAAATTGGCCAATCTATTGGAAGAATTGGTGGAAAAGTATGGCTGGGAAGGATTAGGTTACCGCGTAAATATCCGGTGTTTTACCGACAATCCGAGCCTGAAATCAAGCCTTACATTTTTGCGAAAAACGCCTTGGGCACGAGAGAAGGTGGAGAAATTATACCTGCAGATGAAGGGGTTATAATTTAATCTTCATACATCCGAACAAACTCGGCCTTTCCATCCTTTATTGCAAACTCCCAATACCGGTGATAAAGACAACCCGATGGGCAATCTCCAGAGCCTATACTGAATGTGAGAGTTTTAGAATTGCTGTTTTGCTGATGACTAATGGTGTTTCCGTCGCCAACACATCCGCGATAAAGCTCCACCACTTCAATCCCGGCTACACCTTCTAAGGCACTCATGTACACCAAGTTATTTCCTTCCAACTGAGAAACAAGGCTTAACCAGGGAAACTGAGGAAAACTGTAAGCAAGATCCACCGAATCTAAATTAAAAGCGCTTAAAATTTGATCTAATTCCGCGTTGCCTGTTGGGAATTCCTGAGCGGCTAATTTCTGAATGTGGTCAAAATTAGGATCCACCCGTATCCCCAAAGAATTGTACGAAGTGCAATAATATCCATGGATATCATTGAGCTCAAAAACAGTATCCCGTTCCGGGATGTCCAAGCAATACACGGCTTGTATGTCCTTGAGGATGGAAGTAATGGAGTCGGTGCTTAATTCAAAATCATTTCTGCTTGGGTGGGAGGAATCATCAAGTATCCGTTGGTAATACAAATGGCGGGCATCCGTATAGTAATTGGTTTCAATAAAGGAGGATAATTCGGGACAAGGCTCCTTGTTTACCGCAGGCAAAGACTCTTGCTGCTTGGAGCAGCTGAGCAGACAAGAAAGGGCTAAAATAAGTAAGGCAGGGGTTTTCATGGCAAAATGGGTTTTAGGTTTACTAAAGATAGGAAAAAGAAAGGTAAGTCCTTGATTCTTTGAGGGTTGAATTTTGAGTTCTGGATTCTGTGTAACACAAACTATGAAGGTGAAGTTTGGGCTGTTTTGATGATTGCTGTTAGTATTTTGATGAGTTCCTCCACCTGAGTTAGTTGGGATCTCATGTTTATTTGTGCCAAAGAAGCGTGATTTAAAAGCAGTAACCAATATTTAGTTTCCCTTGCTTCCTTGTTAGCTAGAGACATTTTATAGGTGAAATCCTTTTTGCTGTATCCTGAGAGGGCTTCAGAAATATTGGCACCTAAGCTGGTTCCGGAACGCAGTAATTGTTTGGATATCACCCACTCTTTTTCCGGGTACAAGGTTTTGTATAAATCAATAATTGCAAGCGAAAAGTCGACGCTTTTGGCATAAACGAGACTATCTTTTTCCATTTCCCAAAAATTGAAAAATGGAGGAACTTTTTGCCCCCCGGAAAAGGGGGGGGGATTAAGTTTTAAGTCTTTGAGGGGTGAGTTGAAATAGAGATTAAATTTTGAGTATTTAAGTCTTTGAGGGTTGAGTTGAAATAGAGATTAAATTTTGGTGGAAACGTTTACTTACCCCAAGACAATGATGAATCAGAACATAGTATCCGAAACTCAAAACGACTGCTGACCCCTGCATAGGGGGCAGCAGATTTTCTAGTGAATTCGAGATGAGGTTATCGAGCCCCGCCGAGATGCAAAGACTCAACACTAAAAAACGAGAACTCCTCTAACTCAAGCCGATTAGCGGGCGGAGTCGAGGTGCAAACCTCAAAAACTCAAACCTAAACCCTCAAAACCTAGAATCCCTAACTCAAGACTCCACCCTCAAAGACTCAAGACTCATAAAAGGGTCACAGTCAACCCTGCATCCGTCTTGGCAACCTTTGTTAAGCCCAATTTATCAAGGCCTTTAATTCCTTTGTCCCATTGTTTATTCGACAAGTTTGTCATGGTCTTCAGTTCCGCTAAATCCATGGTTTTGCGGTCCGAAATAATGTCAAAAATGGTTTTTTCATTATCACTGAGTTCCACCGTTTTTTTGGATTCAAAAGTTTCGGGTTTCATCTGAGGAAAAAACAAAACCTCTTGGATGCTTTCGTTGTTGGTCATAAGCATTACCAAACGGTCAATTCCAATTCCCATCCCAGAAGTAGGTGGCATTCCATATTCCAATGAACGCAAAAAGTCTTGGTCAATGAACATGGCTTCGTCATCTCCTTTTTCGCTCAAACTCAGTTGTTCCTCAAAACGTTCGCGCTGATCAATAGGGTCATTGAGCTCGGAATAGGCATTGGCTATTTCCTTTCCATTCACCATCAACTCAAAACGCTCGGTTAACTCTGGATTATCGCGGTGTTTTTTACACAAAGGCGACATTTCTTTGGGGTAGTCTGTAATGAAGGTTGGCTGAATGTAGTTTCCTTCACATTTCTCACCAAAAATCTCATCAATTAACTTTCCTTTCCCCATGGTTGGGTTGGTCTCAATCTTAAGTTGTTTACACGTGTCCATCAATTGGGCCACATCCATTCCCGAAATATCAATCCCGGTAAAATGGGTTATGGAGTCGATCATGGTAACCCGCTTAAACGGAGCCTTGAAGCTGATGATTTTATCTCCAACAGGAACATCTGTGGTTCCATGAACATCCATGGCAACACGCTCCAACATACGTTCTGTAAAGTCCATCATCCAGTTGTAATCCTTGTAGGCTACATAAATTTCCATGACGGTAAATTCTGGATTGTGGGTTTTGTCCATTCCTTCATTTCTGAAATCCTTGGCAAACTCATACACTCCTTCAAAACCACCTACGATGAGCCTTTTTAGGTACAATTCGTTGGCTATTCTCAGGTAAAGTGGAATGTCTAATGCATTGTGGTGAGTGGCAAAAGGGCGTGCTGAAGCTCCTCCTGGAATGGGTTGAAGGATGGGTGTTTCCACTTCCATGTACCCATGTTCGTTGAAGAAATTCCGAAGCGTGCTCATGATTTTTGTTCGCTTCACAAACGTTTCTTTTACACCAGGATTCACCAATAAATCTACATAGCGTTGGCGGTAACGCAATTCAGGGTCTGTAAACCCATCATGCATCACTCCATTTTCGTCTGTTTTTACGACTGGGAGTGGTTTTAAGGATTTAGATAGTAGGGTAAGGGAAGTTACATTAACACTGATTTCTCCCACCTGGGTTCTAAAAACATCACCGGTAATTCCAATAATGTCTCCCAAATCCATGAGTTTTTTGAAAACATCATTGTAGAGGGTCTTGTCTTCTCCCGGACACATTTCATCCCGATTAAAATAAACCTGGATGCGTCCACTTTCGTCCATCATTTCGCCGAACGAAGCTTTTCCCATCACCCTTCGGCTCATTAATCTCCCAGAAAGAACAATCTGTTTACAAGAATCCGCCTCTTTTTCGAAACCTTCTTTGGCTTCTTTTGTAGTGTGGGTGCGTTTAAACTCGGCTGCTGGATATGGATCTATTCCTAAATCACGCAATTTTTGAAGCGATTCCCGGCGTATTTTTTCTTGTTCAGACAATATCATTCTTCCTAAATATTTTTTGCAAAAGTATTAAAAAGGGATCCTTTACACATATTTCATATAAAATCCCTGATTTTACGTTTATATTTACCCCAAATTTTCAGGATAGCCCTATGAGAGAGTTGGTAGAAGGATTTAATGACCAGTTGAAAGAAGCGATGGCAATTGCCAATGGATTTTCTATAGAATCTACGGGAAATAAATTTGCCAATGTTGTTATATCCGGCGTTGGTGGGTCTGGGATAGGAGGGAAAATAGTATCTGAAATTATTGGTGATGAGGTGACCATTCCTGTGGTGTGTAATCACCACTACTGGATTCCGAATTTTGTAGATGAAAACACCTTATTTATTGTGTGTAGTTATTCTGGAAATACAGAAGAAACAAAAGAAGCTTTAAGCCGGGCAATGGAGCGAAAAGCTCATATTGTGTGTGTAACTAGTGGTGGAATTATTGGCGGAATAGCCGAAGAAAATAATTTCCCTATCATAAAAATCCCGGGGGGACAACCTCCAAGGAGTGCTTTGGGATTCTCCTTAGTTCAATTGCTGCGCATTTTTGAAGTGTATGAATTGGTTGGTGCAAAAACGGGGCTTATTGAAGCAGTCGTTAATTTACTGCAGAAAGAGGCGAATGAGATTAAATCTCAAGCTAAAATTATTGCGAAGAGTTTAGAGGGTAAAATGCCAATTTTGTATTCCGACGCCAATAGTTCGGGTGTAGCCGTAAGGTGGAGACAACAACTCAACGAAAACGCAAAAATATTGTGCTGGCACCACTCCTTGCCCGAAATGAACCACAATGAGTTGGTTGGATGGGTTGGAGCTGAAAAGAATGCAGCGGTTATTGTTTTGAAACTAGAAAGCGACCACCCAAGAACCAAGTTGAGGATGGGGATTACCAAGGATATTATTTGCAAATATTGTGATACCTATATTGAATTGGAAGCCAAGGGGCAGAATGCGGTTGAAAGAGCCATGTATTTAATCAACATTGGGGATTGGGTAAGCGTTTACCTAGCGGACATCAGACAGGTGGATCCGGTAGAAGTAAATGTGATTGATTTTTTGAAAGAAAGTTTGGCCAAGGTAAATAACAACTAATGAACAAAACGGTTGGATTTCAGGATTGGGGTTTAATTGACTATAAAGAGGCTTGGGACAAACAAGAGCTTATTTTCAAGGGCATCCTAGATCTAAAAATGGCCAATCGGAAGAATGAGCCTAACGTAAAACAAACCCCAAATCACCTTATTTTTTGCGAGCACCCTCATGTCTATACTCTAGGAAAAAGTGGAGATGAACAGCATTTGTTGCTGAACAAAGAAGGGTTAGAAGCCAAGGGAGCTACGTATTATAAAATTAACCGGGGTGGGGATATTACCTACCACGGTCCAGGTCAAATTGTTGGATATCCCATCATTGATTTAGAAAACTTTTTTACAGACATTCATAAATACCTCCGCTGCCTTGAGGAAGCGGTGATTTTAACCTTAGCTGAATATGGTATAGCTTCTACCAGGCTAGAAGGCTTAACCGGAGTTTGGTTAGATGCGGATAATCCGGCCAAGGCACGGAAAATTTGTGCTATGGGTGTTAAGTGTAGCCGGTGGGTTACCATGCATGGATTTGCGTTTAATGTTAATGCGAACCTGGATTACTTTAACAACATAGTGCCCTGTGGAATTACAGATAAAGCAGTAACTTCCATGGAGAAAGAGCTGGGTGAACCCCAGGATATGAAGGCGGTTCAAAAAGTGTTAATCGAGAATTTATGCAATATTTTTGATTTTGACCTTCGGGTTTAATCGGATTTTTGCGTTGGTTTCTTCCTGAATTGAAGAAAGAATATTAATTTTAGGCAAAACGTTAATTATGGAATTTAAACGGATTTTGGTCCCAACGGATTTTTCACCAATAGCAGAGGTGGCCATCGATCATGCTGTGCACTTGGCAAAAGTTACCAAGGGAGAAGTAATCCTTTTGCATATTATCAATGATGGTGAAGATCGTGGCGTGTCCGAAGAAAAAATCCAGAAAGAAAAGGAACGTTTTACGGTGAAATTTCCTGATGTTTCTGTTTCTACTTTAGTACGAACAGGGAATATATTTGAGGACATTGGAGATGTTGCCCAAGAGGAACATGCCGATGTTATTTTTATGGGGACACATGGAGCCAAAGGAATGCAACGCATTATCGGTAGCCACGCCATGAAGGTGATAAAAAGTACCATGACCCCTTTCGTGATTAGCCAAGATCTTGGGCCAAGACAAGGTGGATTCAAAAACATAGTTGTGCCTATTGATTTAAGTCGTCAAACGAACCAGAAACTTGGTGTAACTGCTAAATTAGCAAAGCACTATGGTGCAAAAGTGCACTTGTTGGTACCCCATGAAAAGGATGAGTTTTTGAAGCGGGACCTGAAGCTTAACTTAAAGTACGCCGATAAATACTTTCAGAGTAAAGGCGTAGATCATGTTGCGCACGTTACCGAAGGAGACAGCGGTGTGTTTGCGAAGCATATCATTACCTATTCCGAGGCCATTGATGCAGATATGATTTCAATCATGAACATTAGCGAACGAGGTATCTTAAAGTTCATTGGTGCGTCTTTTGAACAAGATTTAATTACTAACAAATTGCGTATTCCAGTTATGGTGCTGAACCCAAAATCAGTAACTAGGGAAGTGGGAGCAATGTCGAGTTAAGAAAACAGAATATTGTATTACAAGGAAAGGTTGAGTCGCAAGGTTCAGCCTTTTTTTATGCCTCTGGGATTTGAGTATAATTCCTGAGCTTTTTGGGCCGAAGTTTTTCAATGCAATAATTGGTGTGATACACGTGATTATGCAAAAATGCCCGTTGAATATTATTCCAATCCGTTTTTGTGGCGACCATTCCCCGTTCTGATAACTCAGCAAATAAGGAGTCCCCAATAACTTCAAACTGCTGCGTTCCGAGGTAGTATAAATCGGCGTCACATAATATCTTTTCGAGGTGAGTTTTAGGTCTTTGTGGCACCCGAGTGGACAAAATAAGTCGGGATATTAAATTTATTTGCTCTAAGTTATATCCAAACTTGGGCAGGATGTCCTTGGCCATCCTGGCTCCAATTTCCTCGTTGTTCTGGTATCGCTCTACAAAACCAGCGTCGTGAAACAAAGCGGCAGTTTTTAGAATAAATAACTCCTCTCCCCGAATTCCTTCGACTAAGGCAATTTCTTGTGCTGCCCTTTCAACAGAAATAGTATGCTCTAAACTATGATATTGCAAATCAGCAGGCAATTCCTTTTCCAAAAAGTGCAATATATGTTCCCGCAAAGCTAGGTAGCCCATGTTGCTGTGAAGCAACAATTGCATGTGTTGCCGAAAAATAGGACCAGGTACCATTCCTTCCTTATCATCAGAAAAATCAGGTTTTATGCGCTGCACGTAGTACATGTCCACGGGTTTTCCATTTTTATTAGGAAAACTACCCTTAAATGTACAGTCCATCAAGGGTGCTACAAATTGGTGTGTTGCACTGGATATATTTACGTGTTCTATTTCGCAAGCTTGCTCTAAAAAGTGGGCAATATTTACCGTGTCTCCCCAAACATCATAAGCCAATCTTTTTTGACCAATAACACCCGCAACCAATTCACCAGTATGGATACCTATCCGCAAATCCAAGTAGCTTTCTCCCCGGGCTACCGACTTGGTTTTTTTCATTCTCATGTAGGCCTGGATTTCCAAAGCCGCCAAAATAGTTTCGAAGGGGTGAGTGTTGTTCCGACGAGGAATTCCTCCGGCGCACATATACGAGTCCCCAATAGTTTTAATCTTCTCGAGGTTGTGTTTGCCAATTATTTCATCAAAAACAGTGAAGTATCTATTGAGGATTTGCACCAGCTCTTGCGGACGCATGGAAGCGGCAATTTTCGTAAATCCTTTGATGTCGGTAAAAAGAACGGACGCGTTAGAGTAACTCCGAGCAGTAACTAAACCTTTCGACTTTAACTCTTCAATAGCTTCTTCCGGGAGGAGGTTTCGCAAAAGGGCTTCTGTTTTTTCCTTTTGCCGGATCAATTCTTTGCCCTGTTCCTGAATTTGTTTTTGCTGTTCATCGAGTCTTTTTGTTTTCAGACTCAAAATTTGTGATAGCTTTTTTTTCTTTTTTCGGATATAATAAATGTTCCACCCGAGCCCAATAAGAGTAAGGACTCCGACAAACAATATGTTATATATCCATTGCAATTCCATTGGAACGAATCTAATTCTTTTTGAACAAAAAATACGATTTCGAAATCTACTCCTTGGATGGCGGCGTATATTTTCCCGATAATTTGTTAAATTAAGCAAAACTTAAACGTCATGGGTACAACTAAAAAGAACAACATGTTAGCAGCAATCGCTGCAGGAACTTTGGTAGCAGGTGCAGGATTCACAGCTAACGCAGGGTCAATTTTCGAAGCGGAAAACTTGGGAACTGGTTTAGAAATTCGTTCGAACGCAGAAACACTTGAATTTATTGATGGAGATGCTGCTAACCGCACCATTGAAATGAAGTGTGGTGAGAAGAAAGGTAAAGACGCGAAAAGCGAGGAGAAAGGAAAAGACGCAAAGTGCGGTGAGAAAGGAAAAGGCGCAAAGTCTGGTGAGAAAGGAAAAGACGCAAAGTGTGGTGAAAAAGGAAAAGATCACAAGTGTGGTGAAAAAGGAAAAGATCACAAGTGCGGAGAGAAAGGAAAAGATCACAAGTGCGGAGAGAAAGGAAAAGATGCAAAATGTGGTGAAAAAGGAAAAGAAAAATCATGTGGATCTAAATAGTCCTCAATAGTGTAAATTGAAAAAGCCTCAGGATTCTGGGGCTTTTTTTAGCTCAAATTTTTGATGAAAGACTTTGGTGTAGGAATAGGGTTTCGGAAAGAAATTGCGGAGGAGCTGCTCAACCTCCCTCCCGACAAAAAACCGGATTTTGTGGAGTTTGCTCCGGAAAACTGGATGGATATAGGAGGATACTGGAAAGAGGTTCTTGGATTAATTGCACAAAAATATCCAATTACCACCCACGGTTTATCGCTTTCTATTGGGAGTCCAGGAGAGTTGGACTTGCCGTTTTTGAAAAAGTTAAAATCCTTTTTTGATGAAACCCCAGTAGTGCTTTATAGTGAGCACCTCAGCTATAGTAAATGTGATAATGCACACCTTTTCGATTTAATGCCTATTCCTTTTAGAAAGGATGCAGTCAGGCATATTGTTGATCGCATACAACAAGTGCAGGATGTTTTGCAGCGGCCTATAGCCCTGGAAAATGTATCGTATTATACCCCTGTGGATCCCGAAATGGATGAGGCTAGTTTTATTTCTGAGATAGTAAATCAATCGGGTTGCGGGTTATTGTTGGATGTAAACAACGTTTATGTTAACTCCTTTAATCACAATTACGACGCTAAAACATTCCTGAGTAATCTCCCTCTAGATAAGGTGATGTATATGCACATGGCAGGACATTTACAAGTAGATGAAACCACCATTATCGACACCCACGGAATGCCTATCATTGAACCTGTTTTTGACTTATTTGATTGGGTTTTACCTAAGTTAAATCCGGTGCCGGTATTGTTGGAACGCGATTTTAACTTGCCTCCAATGGAAGAGTTGATGGCGGAGCACACACGATTAAAAGATATTTGTAACAAACATTGGATACATGAAGGAGTTGAGTGAGAAAACCACCATAGATCAGCAGCTTTTTACCCAATATTGCCGAACAGGGCAAGGAGATTTACCTCCTGGAGTTAGGGAAGATCGGATGCATCATTACCATCGATTAATCAGCAATATTTTTGGTGAAATTTTGGAAGATGCTTTCCCTGTTTTAATGAAAAAAATGTCAGAGCAGGAATGGAAAAACCTGTGTTCCACCTTTGTTGCAGAATATCCTATCCAAAGCTATCAGTCTGTCCGCTTGCCCGGAGAGTTTGTTGATTTTGTACAAGGATTAAAATCGGATTTTCACACCAAATATCCCTTCGCCAAAGATTTGGTTCGTTTTGAATGGATAGAAATGGAATTGTATTTCCGGAAAAATGAGACTATTCCAGAGTACAGTGCGGTAGACGAAGTGGAGTGGGACACCCAATTAGTGCTTAACCCCTACGCCTCACTAGAGCAATACGCGTATCCCGTGTTTGAGAATTTGGGCTCCTTGGAAAATGCAGAATCTGGATTTTACTTTGTTTTGAGCTTGCGGAAAATCTCGGACCACCAGGTTCATTTCATCAAGCTTAATCCAATTTCAGCGGCCCTTATCCAGCAACTACAGGAAGCCGAAATGCCCGTGTTGGGAGATTTTATTCCAAGCTTCGCAGAGGTCTTACATGTTCCTGAAAAGGAAATTAAAATGCAGTTGGCTCCCTTTTTAAAGCAAATGATTCAGACTCAGTTTATTCTGGGGATTCCGGCAAAAAAATAAACTCAGGGATTCCACAAGTTTGTAGCTCATGCTTTCCTTAATATTTCCGTTCTTTGCACTTTCAAAAACGGATTTTCATGTTCAGATCACATACTTGTGGCGAATTGCGCCTTTCTAATGTAGGAACCGAAGTAACCATTAGCGGTTGGGTACAAAAGTCGAGAGACCTTGGGGGATTAACCTTTGTAGATGTACGGGATCGGTACGGGATTACTCAGGTTGTTTTTAACCTCGAAGAAAATGCAGGTTTGTGTAAAGAAGCCCGTGGGCTTGGTCGTGAATTTGTGATTCAGATACAAGGAAAAGTAGCTGAACGCTCCAATAAAAATGGGAAAATGCCAACAGGGGACATCGAGTTGGAAGCCCTTTCCTTAACCATTCTTAATGCGTCACTTACCCCTCCTTTTACCATAGAGGACGAAACAGATGGTGGTGAAGATCTCCGGATGAAATACCGCTACTTGGACCTTCGGAGAAATCCAGTAAGAGAAAATTTACTCCTCCGTCATAAATTATCCATCGAAACTAGAAAGTACCTCGATTCGGTTCTTTTTATGGAAGTGGAAACCCCATATCTTATTAAAAGTACTCCTGAGGGAGCACGCGATTTTGTTGTTCCTTCGAGAATGAATCCGGGCGAATTTTATGCCCTACCCCAAAGTCCACAAACGTTTAAGCAGTTGCTTATGGTTAGTGGATACGACCGGTACTACCAAATTGTGAAATGTTTTCGCGACGAAGATTTACGGGCAGATCGTCAGCCAGAGTTTACGCAGATTGACTGCGAAATGGCCTTTGTTGAGCAAGAAGATGTGTTGAACACCTTTGAAGGGATGATTCAGCATTTGTTCTCCGTTATCAAAAACGTGGATCTTCCAAAATTCCCGCGTATGGCTTATTCCGAGGCTATGGAAAGATATGGTTCAGACAAACCAGATATCCGTTTCGGAATGGAGTTTCAGGACATGTGTGCTGTAGCTCAAAACCACGGATTTAAGGTGTTTGATGAGGCTGAAACTGTTTTGGGTATAGTAGCAAAAGGAGCAGGTGACTACTCCCGGAAACAACTCGATAAACTAACCGACTTCGTAAAAAGGCCTCAAATTGGAGCCAAAGGGTTGGTATATGTAAAATGCAACGAGGATGGTTCTTTTAAATCCTCTGTAGATAAGTTTTTTGATCAAGATGCCTTGGCTGCCTGGGCACAGCATTTGGCTGCTGAAAAGGGAGATTTAATCCTGGCACTTTCAGGAGAATTGAACACGACCCGCAAGCAATTGAGTGAACTTCGTTTGCATATGGGATCTGAACTAGGTCTTCGCGACCCGTTCAATTACCAACCACTTTGGGTAGTAGACTTTCCTTTGTTGGAATGGGACGAGGACAGCAAGCGTTTCCACGCTATGCACCACCCGTTTACTTCCCCGAAAGTAGAAGACATGGATAAGTTAGATTCTGCCCCAGGTGAGGTGAGAGCCAATGCCTACGACATGGTAATAAACGGTGTTGAAGTGGGTGGCGGTTCTATCCGTATCCACGATAGAGGTGTTCAAAGTAGAATGTTCGACTTGCTCGGGTTCACAAAAGAAGAGGCACAGAATCAGTTCGGATTTTTGCTTAGCGCTTTCGAATATGGAGCACCTCCCCATGGTGGTGTTGCCTTTGGATTCGATCGTTTGTGTTCGCTGTTCGGAGGACAAGAGTCCATCAGAGACTTTATTGCATTCCCAAAAAACAATTCAGGAAGAGACGTTATGATAGATGCCCCATCACCGATTGATGCAGGCCAATTGACGGAACTTTCAATAGGAATAAACGTTAAATCTTAATTCAGGTTGTTTCCATTTGAGGCCCCGGTTAATGGCGTACTTCGGCGTAAGTACAAGCAGTTTCTTATTTGGAAAAATAAGAGCTTAGATCAGAGAAAATACGTCCTTTTCTTATCGGTAATAGTTGGTGTTGCCTCCGGGTTAGCAGCCGTTGTTATTAAAAAGGCAGTGCACGCTATTGAGTCCCTTGTGGAACTTAGTCTCTTCAGAGATTACCACAATTTTTTATATTTTGGATTCCCCTTGGTTGGTCTCCTTATTACCGTTGCCTTTATTAAATACATCATCAAAGAACCCATAGGCCACGGTATTCCAACCACTCTTTATTCCATCTCCAAGCAAAAAGCGAGAATTCCACGGAATAAAATCTGGACAAGTATTGTGACCTCCGCTTTTACAGTTGGTTTTGGTGGGTCAACTGGACTAGAGGGACCAACAGTAGCTACATCAGCCGCCATAGGTTCCAACTTGGGAAGAATTGGCCGGGTAAACTTCCGGGTTCGGGCTTTGTTAATTGGTTGTGCTGCTGCAGGTGCAATGGCGTCCATTTTTCAGGCTCCAGTAGCAGCAATTGTTTTTGCCCTGGAGGTATTTATGCTGGATCTTACCATGTGGTCGCTAATACCATTACTAATGGCGTCTACCGCAGCCGTCCTTACTTCCAAGTTTTTCATGGGAGACCTTATCTTATTCCCAGTAGATATAACCGAAGGGTTTTCCTTGGTGCAATTTCCCTTCTTTATTGCTTTGGGGATTTGTACAGGATTGGTTTCCTTGTATTTCAGTAATACCTATTTCAGCATTTCTAAGCGCTTTAATCGAATAAAAAAACCCTTTCCAAAAGCCATTATTGGTGGGATTTCCTTGGGTTTTTTAATATTCTTACTTCCACCTTTGTATGGGGAAGGGTACGACACCATAAATGCACTGATCAACGACAACCCATCCGGGATTTTGGATCGGTCCTTATTTGTGGGTTACTCCGACCAAATTTTGGTGGTGTTGGCTTTTATATTGGCCCTCGTTTTTCTGAAAATTGTGGCCACCACAATTACCTTTAGTAGTGGTGGTGTTGGGGGTGTTTTTGCACCTACTTTGTTTATGGGTAGTGCCGTCGGGTTTGTGTTTGCCAAAGGAATTAACCTCCTTG
Organism: Luteibaculaceae bacterium; assembly: GCA_047618705.1. Lineage (GTDB taxonomy): Bacteria > Bacteroidota > Bacteroidia > Flavobacteriales_D > Luteibaculaceae > JBLHJD01. Next base: position 5,259 of record JBLHJD010000005.1, on the reverse strand, counting down.
GTTTTGTGGATTTACCAGTAACCAACTTTTCCTTAGTAGCCATGGCGGGCTTAATGGCAGGGGTATTGCATGCTCCGTTAATGGCCATGTTCTTAATTGCTGAAATTACGGGAGGGTACGAACTTTTCATTCCCTTGATGCTTACCGTAGCTATTAGTTATACCACATCTAAGCTGTTTCTGTCTCACACTATTTATACCGCGGCTCTGGCTAAAAAAGGGGCACTACTAACGCACCATGCAGACAAAAACGTCCTCTCCCTCCTCCGCGTTTCCGATTTGGTGGAAAGGCACTTCGTAATCCTACAAGCCGATTGGAAGTTGAAAAAATTGGTAGAGGTAATCAAAAAAAGTAAGCGGAACATTTTTCCAGTAGTATCAGAAGACGGGAGCCTACTTGGTATCGTTTTTCTGGATGAGGTTCGGGAAATTATTTTTGATCAAGCCAATTATGAGACCACCACTGTAATGGATCTCATGACTTCTCCACCTGCAACCATCGATTATGGCGAAGCTGTAAATGAAGTTGTGGAAAAATTTGAGCGGAGCAATGTCTGGATGTTACCAGTGTTGCGGGACGACAAATTTTTTGGGTTTGTTTCAAAATCGAGGCTGTTTAACGCCTACCGGAAAATGTTGGTGGAGTTTAGTGAGGATTAATCACCCGTCTTCAAAAGATAGTATATTTAGGTCATTCAAAAACGCATGGGTCGACTTATATTATCTCTTTTCGTTCTGTTCTCGGTGTCCTTAAAAGGGCAAACCGTGGTTTCTGGGTTAGTCTCGGACTCCAAAACTGGTGAGGCTTTATTTGGTGCTACAGTTTTTGACCACAATAGTGGTAGAGGTGGAGTTACCAATGCATACGGTAATTTTGTATTTTCTTCAGACAAAGATTCTATTCATCTTCAGGTTTCGTATATCGGGTACAAAACCGTAATCCTTAAGGCCTTAACTTCCAGTATCAAGAATTTCGAAATTCACCTAATTCCCTCTTTAGATTTAGATGAGGTAGAGATTGTTGGAACCAAATATCGAGCTCCCTTTCAGCAGGAAGGGATAAAAATGGATCGCAAGTTTATTGAGGCATTGCCCCAGTTTTTGGGTGAAAGTGATGTACTAAAGGCTGCTCAATTTTTACCCGGAGTTCAGCGATCTTCAGAGTTGTCTGCAGGAATGGTTGTGCGTGGAGGAAGTCCAGATCAGAACCTTATTTTGTTGGATGGAATCCCGGTCTATAATGCATATCACCTTTTTGGACTTTTTAGTGTTTTTAGCCCTCAAATGGTGCAAAATTCCTACTTATTAAAAGGGAGTTTTCCGGCACGGTACGGAGGAAGATTGTCCTCAGTAATGGATATTCAAACGCGGGAAGGAAGCAAGGAAAAGTTTGGTGGAAGTGTAGGGATAGGTCCGGTTACTAGTCACCTATTTTTGGAAGGGCCGGTGGATTCCCTAACCACTTTTGCGGTATCTGCTAGAAGAACTTTTTTGGACCTCATTGTAAGTCCAGTAGTATATGCTCGTTCTGGTGGGGACGCAACGGCTATTTTGAAATTCCATGATTTTAATTTTAAGGTAAATAGACGTTTAAATCGGCGGGATCGGCTGTATGCTTCAGCTTATTTTGGAAAAGATAAATTCGGAGGAAGGACCCATACGGCTTCTAGAAAGAGTACTATTTGGCTTGGTTGGGGAAACGAAATGGCCATGTTGCGTTGGATTAGAAATTATGATTCCGGGGTGTTTTTTAGTTTGAAGGGGTATTATTCCAGTTATCGCTTTTTTACAGGGTTCAAAGAAGAGTTTGGGGACGAGTTTGCCGAATTTGAGTATTATTCCGGGATCCGAGATTTTGCAATAAATGCGGATTGGGAAACGGGAGGTAAATCAAGCATGTTTCGCTGGGGACTGAAAGCCGTAAACCACAGTTTTTCTCCTGGAATAGTTCAAAGCGCCAGTGAAGGAACCGGAATTGAAAACGATATTTCCCAAGGAACAAAAATCGATAATCAAGAATTAACGGTTTACTTGGAATGGGAAAAAAGTTGGAGCTCAAAACTGAAATCCAACCTGGGTATTAATGGGAACGCATTGTTTAACGGATCCAAAAACTATGTTTACCCCGACCCTCGATTAAAACTGGATTATTTTCTCGGCGCTAATTCGCACATTACTGGAGGTTTTAGCCAACTTACCCAATACGTGCACTTGCTTACTAATCCTGCCATATCATTACCCACAGACCTCTGGTTGCCCAGCACGGCAGATGTAAAGCCTGGGCGTTCCCGGGAGCTTAGTTTCGCATACCACCTCGAAAAAAATGACTGGAAAGTGGAGGTAGGAGCCTACCACAGGTACCTAACCAATCTGATAGAATTAAAGGAGGGAAGAACCATTTTTACCACCGATGAGAATTGGGCCGATAATGTGAATGTTGGAAAAGGAGAGGCATATGGAATGGAACTCTCAATGCAAAAGACGTTTAACAGGTGGTATTTTGGATCGGCAATTGCCATTTCCCGAAGTCTGCGAAAAGTGGAGGGTGTAAGCAACAATGAATGGTTTCCTTACAAATATGATAGACCCCTTTATTTTTCGTCCTATGGAGGGGTAGATTTAACTCCAAATAAAAAGTTTTCCTTTGCCTTCAATGTTTCCTCTGGAGACCGTTTTACAATAGCGGTAGGAGAATTTAGAATGGCCCCTTTTGGTAGAATTAATGCACCGGAAGGGGACTCTCATGTGGAATATAGCGGGCGGAATGAGTTTCAAATGCCAATGTACGCTAGGTTGGATATCTCCTACGACGTAAGTAAGAAAAAGAAACGGGGAGAAAGCACTTGGAAATACAGCATTCTTAATGTGTTGAACAAGCACAATCCCGCCTTTGTGGATCCTTTTGGAACGACAAAAAGTAATGGAAACTCCATTTCGGTAAAAACCTATTCAGTGATACCCTTTTTCCCTTCATTCAAATGGACAAGAACATTTTAATAATACTCATATCGTGTGTGTTGGTTTGTGGTTGCGAAAAAATCATAGAGTTTGAGAACACAGACCAGGACCCCTTATTGGTGGCAAAAGTAATTGTCAACAAGGGTGATCCAGCTCTGGCTTTTGTTTCCAAAATGGGGCCTTTGGTTAACGCTAGTTATTTTCCTAGAGAAGATCCCGTTAATGATATATTCGCCCCTAATGGAGCAAGAATGATTTTAAACCAGGAGTCCAAATCCGACACGCTTTTATTTCAAGAGGGTCTTTTCTACCAAAAAGGGGATTTAAATTGGAATACGGATGGCACCATTTCTATGAACCTAACCCATCCTGACTTTCCCAATGTTTTTGGGGAGGCGCAATTTATTAAAAAGCCAACCGTCACTGTTGTTAAACCATTAATCTCAGAAGAGGGTGAATTTGGAAATGTTATTTTTTCCCTTGGCATAAAGGTGGAAGGATTTAATGAAGTAAAGGATCCAATAATGGCAGTCCAACTGATGGGGAATTCTTATCTTAATTATTTGGGTGTAAAGGACTTGCGGTTTTTTACGCCAGGGGGAAGGAGTATTGAAGAAAGCAGTGAGATCAATTACTTAGGGTCCGTCGGTTATTTTACCCAGTTGCTTGGAGAAAATACGGCTGAGTTTGAACTGTTTTTTTATTCCAACAGCCAAATTGAAAATTCCGACACCTTGTTCTTGGGGTTTTCTTTCTTATCGGAAGAGGCTTATTTGTTTGAAACAGCTTTGTTGAGCCAGGAAAGTAACTCGGGCACAGGAAGTTCTGCAGTTCGAATCCCTAATTTTCTAGAAGGTGGAAAAGGGGTAATGTATACCACAAATTTTCAAGAATTATTGATTAAAGGATTTAGTAATACTCCTTAGCCATTCGGGGGGATTTGTTTAACATACGAATTGTACGCATTTGTTATTACCTCTAAATTGGTTTATTGCCAGTAATTCTGCCGGTTTAATCGCCTCTGGGTTTTATATGTTTCAAACTTACTTTCTCTATATTTAGCCTCTATGGCAAGTAAAACCCCTTTAGCACTATTCGTCCTTTGGTCCTTTTTTGGTGGACTCCTCTGGTGGGGTTTTGGTGAGCAGGAGGACTTATCTCTGGAGGTTTTTAATGCGGCTATTAATGAGCAGATAAATTGCATAAGGGAATCTGAGACGCACAAAAAGGAAGTCCATTTCCAAACAATCCAATTTAATGCAGCAGGCGAACTGAGCTTTAATTCATCCTTTCACCTTCCCGTTCTTTTTTTGGAACCAAAATCGGATACGCTATTTTTTGTGGGTGATGAGCCTTTTGCCGCTATACGGAACGAATCCGAATGGATTATTGTTGATTTGGTTCCATGGGTGAAGGGGGAGTGGGTGTTTTTTGGTGAGCCGCAGTTTAAGACGAGCGCTTTCCCAAATCTAGCCTTGGTTTTTCCTCCTAAAATTAGCCATGTCAATTTGGTGGGACTAACCCTTTTTTGGTTGATGTTTCTGATTTTAGGGGTCCTGCTTTGGTGGAAGCTACAACTGCGTTGGGGGCTTAAAGTTGTCTGGTTCCCTTTCATTGTGTTTTTTCTCGCCTTCAAAATCTTGCTGCCCGATGTTTTCCAGAGCTATTCGGTTTTTTCGAGCGCATTAACCTACGGTCCTTTTCTTTTTCAGAATGGATTGGAAGTGCTCTATTGGAGCCTTATTTATTTTGTTCTCTTTTGGAAAAGGGAAGTGCATAAGCATGTGTATCTGCCATTGCAACTGTTCCGTTTGCTATTACTCATATTTATTGTCCGCAGCGCTGTGCTTGACTCCCAGTTTAATTGGAACTTTTCCCAGCCCCAGGAATTAATACTAGAACAGTGGATGTACCTAATTGGTTTTGGATTTTTCTCCCTCCCATTAAAAAAACCAATTTTACCCACCAATGCTCTTGGACTTTGCATCTGTATTGTGGTGCTAATAGGAATAGTATACTTCGGAATCAGCCCAGATTGGATCCTGATTGGGATAATTGCAGGTCTCTTAATTACGGTGCATTATAAGCAGGGGTTTGTGTCTTGGACTCTGGCCACTATATTTTTGTGCGGACTTCTGGGATACTCCTTTCAGAAATTTCAATGGAAAAAAAATAAAGCATACGCCAAAAGATCCTTGTTCGAAGGCTACACCATATCCGATTATGACCTAGAAGAGCAGTTGGCCATTTCCCCCTTTACAGATAGTGCCAATTGGCATTTAGACCTCAATCGGGAGTTTGG
>JBLHJD010000004.1:0-40565 GCA_047618705.1 Luteibaculaceae bacterium | reverse complement strand
ATAGCTAAACCTTGAGAAGTAATGGCAAGAATTCCAGAAGCGGCATTTACTTGACCTCCGAAAATATCTGTGGTTTCCAACCATCCTTGTCCAGTAAGGGCAGAAAGGGTGTTTTCGGCTGGCGTGTTTTTGGTTTCAATGTAAAAACTTAGGGTGTCCTGTGGAGATCCATAAAAAAGCTCCATTCCCACGTGGAATTTTCCATTTACAGGTACAGGGTCGTCAAAAGAAATGGAGTTATAGGCATTGGGTGTTAAATTAGCCATAGGTACTTCAACACTGGCTAATTCTGTTCCGGGTAATCCGGTTGTACTTGCGTCATCAGCCCAAACAATGTATCTAATTTTAGCATCAGTAGATAAGGCTTCAGCAATCCTCACTGGGATTAGCAAACTTGTTACACTTGTAGCGGAGGAAACAAAAAATTCCTCGGCATACATTGGGAGATTAAGCTCGTTGTGCCCAGGGTAATATCCCCAGTTGTCAGTAATCCCGTAGTAGGTGAAATTATCTTGGTCTGTGATATTGGTAAGGGTGTCACAAAATCCAACTGGCGTAACCACCTGAATATAACTTTGTTTTATGATAGTATCTTGATTAACCCCGTTGTCCACCGCTAATCGAACAGTGTAAAAACCAACAGAGTTGTACACGTTACTTGGGTTTTGAGTAGTGCTTGTGTTCCCATCTCCAAAGTCCCATGACCATGATGTAGGAACAACAGCTCCAGAACTTTGATCTGTAAAGTTGACGGTTCCACCAATAGAAACCGTAGTAACATCAGCAATAAAATCAGCTTCTACGCGGTTCGGATCACATCCGGAACTAACAGTAAGTGAAGCCCGATTTCCACCTGGATCCAAGTTGGCTCTCATCCGGTCTTTTTGACCTTGAGTAAACATATTGGCACAATCTTCTCCCGTGTAATCCATGTAGTTTTCTACAAGTTGAGTTCCACCACAGGCGGGCTGACTACAATTTGCATTTAGGGTAGTAGGAGGGGTATCACACACCAAATCTCCTTCTGTAGCACAATCTGTTTCAGTACAAGTCTCATCTTTAAATGGGTGGTAAAGACCTAAATGGTGACCCATTTCATGGGTAATTGTTCTGTTTTTCTCAAACCGAAGAGTTGGATCTGAACCTCCAGGATCATTTCCACAAGCAAAGTAAATACAAACAATACCATCCAATGCATTGGCAGTAGGGTTAAACGGAAGATATGCATAACCTAAAGTACCTCCATTAAATGTGGTGTGGTCACCATCGTCTTCAATTTCGCGTACCACCCAAACATTTACATAATCAGCTGTGGGCCATTTAGATAAAGCTTTTAAGGCAGCACCGTTTTCGTTTTCGGTAATTCCTTTTGTTGCGTAATCAGTTACTGCTGAGGCGTCAATTCTATTTATCCCCGAATGTACATCTCCGTTGGGGTCTCTTCCTGCCAAACAGAATTCAATTTCCATATCTGGGCCTGCTCCTTCGGCTATTCCACCATCGTTGGATTTTCTCCGGTAATCGCGGTTTAGACCATCAATGGCACTTTGAATTCTGGAATCAGAAATATTGGAGCCAACACCAACGGCTTCGCCCGTGTGCAATACATGAAATACAACAGGAATGGAGTGTACCGCTGCCTTTTGGTTTGGATTATTTCTTTTTATCTCAATACGTTTAGCCAAAGCTTTTTCATACTGTTCTTGTAATAGAGGATTATCCATTAATAAATCCTTCATTACTTCTTGCTGCTTACATTTCCATGGTCCCATTTCTTGGGTAAGGTAATTTGCAACAGTTACTTCTTTTTGTGAAAACCCTGCCGTACTGAAAAACACAGCAGCAATTAGGAGTAAAAATGATCTCATATGTTGAGGTTGTTTATTGTGCGGACAAAAGTAAAAAAAAACCCGAGTAATAATTCTCGGGTTTTCTATGGATGACCAAATAGGTCGATTAATTCATTTTTAATATTTTCTCCACCTTACGTGAATCAGTATGCTGAACATCGAAGAAGTATACTCCGGCGGGGTAGTTCACCATATTTATTTCGAGTGCATTATCTTCTTTTTGATCTAATTCTATGCGTTCGAATAACTTCCCGGAAACGTCGGAAATTTGAATAACAATTTTTCCTTTTGGTAAGTTTAAGTGAACCAAATCTTTGGTTGGATTAGGGAATATTGCAAGTGAGCTAAGTAGGCCGTTATCCCCTATGCTTACACCTCCACCAGGTCCACCGTTACCATTATTATCTCTATCATCAATAACAACTACTAAAACAGAGTCTTTCGTAAAACAGCTTCCGTTGTTTCCTCTTAGGAATACCCAATAATCACCTGGATTAAAATAGAAATGTTTTGGATTTTTCTCGGTGGAAAAATCACCATCACCAAATTCCCAAAAATACGTGGTTGCGCTACTTCCTGCAGAGGTGAAATTCGATTTAATCGAATCTTCAGTCATATATAAACTATCCACGAATACATTGGCATAAACTATAGGAGCAGGGGGAACAATTAAAACGGAGGACTTAGTTAAGGTACAACCATCCGGAGTTAAAAACCGCGCCTCAATATTCATGTTACCAGTTGCAATCGTATCTAATGAATCGCCAGAATGGTGGAAGGTATTATTGATATACCAATCGTAGCTTGCTGTTGGAGTGTACTCTGATATTTTTACAAAAAATTGAGTTCCATAACATAAAGTATGACTTTCTGGAGTTATAACCGCAGTAACAGGTTCAGAATTATTGATTTCAACAGATAATGTTTTTGGTGGACATTGTCCATCACTTACAGTTACCTTATACGTGCCTGATTCCAAATTGGAAATACTTGGAGAATACATAGGAGGTTCTGTATCCCATATATAACTATAATTACCCGTTCCTCCAACGGGTAATGCTTTTGCATATCCGTTAAATTGTCCACAAGTAGTTTGCGTGGAATTAAATCCAAAGTCTTCTAACTCAGCTTTGTTGTCAACAACAATTCCAGTAAATGCAGCAGTCCCACATTTAGGTCTACCATCCGTTACAGTAACACTGTATGTTCCAGCAGGAACCCCAGAAAACTCATCATCCGTGCTCATAACGGTAGGGCCTTGTTTCCACTCCACTCCATAAGCACCAGAACCACCGATTACATCTAGACTTAAAATTCCATTAGCACCGTCACAAACCTCATTTACAACATTGTAATTAGCGCTTAAGGAAGGTGTAATGTTAATTGTTGTTGTTTTGGTTAGCACAATGTTACATCCACCTACAACTTCTAATTCTACATTTTTTACGCCATCAGAAGTAAACTGCGTTGTTGGATTTGGGCCTGTTTCCGTGGCTGGATTTCCATTTTCAAAGGTCCAGTTAATGCTGGTTGTGTTACTGGAAAGACTACCGTCAAACGATACATCTTCTCCTACACACGCTTCAAAAACGGTTTGGTTTAATACCGCTTGAGGTAATGTGCTTAACTGAACTGTTAGATCTAAAGAAACCATGTGGTTGGGTCCAAAATGGTCTTTTGTAGATTTCCAACCAGTGTTGGTTAAGACATATGAAGTGTTGGAGTAACTAAGGCTTCCACGCAACATGGCAGCTCCACAAACAACGTTTTCGCCAGCATCTATGCGGTAATCATAACCTACATAATAAAAGCTATTCACTAATGGGTAGTTCGTCATCGGAACAGTATACTCCTGTCCAACAGCAAGATCTTTAAGGAAGACGTCTTCACTGGCAATTTCACTTCCAGGTTTTCCTCCTCCATCAGCAAAAATGCGCACTCGGATGTAGGAGTCAGGGTTGGTGTTTGTTACCTCTTGTGGGGTAAATTTAATGGCACTTACATTCGTGCTAGAGTTAATCCATAAACGTTCTGCGTGTCCTAGCATATTAACTCCAACTCCAGGATAAGTTTCACCACTAACATCGTATGAAGTACCCATTTCACCTGAAATTAAATTGTTGTAGGAAGTACAGTTATTAAATCCTTCAATAACACGGATGTAATGTTCTTTTTCTGCTAGGCTAGCAAAGTTGTGGATGTTATCTGCCGATAAAGTAACTTTAAATACACCAGGAGTTGCATACACATTACTCGGGTCTTCATCGGTACTCGTTTGGCCATCACCAAAATTCCAAGACCAAGAGGTGGCGGGGTCTCCTCCAAAACTCAAATCTGTAAAGTTGACCGAAGTACCAGCACGAATTACGGTCCTATCAGCTTCAAAATCGGCGGTGAGGTAACCTGGGTCAAAAGGCAAACAAAATTCGTTGGTTTCTTTAACAACATTGGGAGTAATACAACAACTCCAGTTAGTACGGTTAGTACTCCAACCTTCTAACATTAGTGCACCTATCCCATTTTTAACGGTGTACTCTAATGCATGACCTGCAAAATTGAAGTTGTCCACCATTTCAAAATCGTAACAATCTTTCTCAAGGCAAACATTATAGCTCCCCATTAATGAATTTCCAGATTTAACAACAGTTCCATCCTTTTTCTTGATGGTCCAGTTTTGGCCTGCTGGATAGTTCCCATTAACGTATACTTCTATTATTTCACCATCAATAATTTCGAAGGAGGTATTTCCAGTGTTGTTGGCTGGGTTGTCATCTGCCGCTCCATTTACCTGAATTACGATTACATTAAAGGTATGGGGGGCAATGCTAAGACCGGTAATCGTAGGGAAAATAACAGTTTCTTCTGTATTGTTTACTATTCCCCCTTTCCACAAAAAAGTTTGTGTAGCACCTCCATCAATGTCGTATTCAAAAAGAATAGAATCAACTAGAGCGGCTCCTAAATTTTTAATAATTAATTCGGGTGTAACATCCGTGTTACAAAACAAACCTTTCGGTTTAGTTACCTCTTTAATGGCCACATCATTTCCAAATACAGGATTACAGGCATCAGAAACATTCAAGGAAGAACGCGAATTCTGAATCATGTTCCGCGCTTTGTCCCTTTGTCCAGGTGTGTAAAGGGAAGGACAAGAACAATAGTTCATGAAGTTGTTGGCAATGTAAACATCGTACGTAGATCCAGCGCAAGTTGGGTCACCTACATTTCTACACGTTCCTAAATCTCCTTCGTGCTGGCGGGTATCACAAACTTGATCTCCCTGCGTAGCACAATTCGATTCAGGAGTACAGGAGGCCCCAGATGGAGAATTTCCTTGACCTGAAAAGGTGTGCCGCAAACTAAAGGCATGCCCCAATTCGTGAACCATAGTTCCATTGTCTGGGTAACCAAAAAGTGGAATCGTGTTTTTATCATTTCCATTCTGATCCAAATCATATCCACAGGAATTAAACAAAACTACCGTTCCATCACTGGCGGCTGGGTTTGGTCCAAGCTGAGCATATCCTTTGGTTCCACCACCCCAAGGGTTAGCACCATCTATCATGGCAACAACCCACACATTGTAATATTCAGTGTTTGGCCATCGGCTACTTGCCTTTACCTGGGGGTCGTTTCCTCCGGCCCCACTCGAGATACCATTGGTTTCATAGTTAGCAATGCTTCTACCATCAATCCGCTCTATACCACCGGTTGGGTTTCCATTTGGATCACGTTGAGCCATACAAAACTCAATTTTTAAATCAGTTCCATTGGGGTCAAACGGTGAGCCGTCTGGATATTGATTCCGCCATTGGATATTCATTCCCTCGATGGATGACAATACCTGCGCATCCGAAATATTGGATTCGTGAGTAGCACCTATATGAATGATGTGGAACACCGTTGGGATCGTAATTACGTCATGCCCCGTTTTTTCCGTACCACCAGTATTAATAAATTTTTGATAATCTGAACTGATTTTCTCCAAAGATTTCCGGTATTCCGAACTGGTGGAATACATGTAATCGTTGTAATTATCGGCTGCACAAGGCTCCTGCTCTTGGGCAAAGAGACGTGGTCCCGATAATATTAGAAAACAAAAAGATAAATTTAGCAGTAGAAGTGCCTTTTTCATAGTATGATTTTTGCGCGTAACCCAAATGTCTAAATTATTATCTAATTTTTTATGGAAATAGACATCAAAATTTGGAAATTGCAGACCAAAATATGCCTAGTATAATAATCCTAGCATAAATTAAGAACACATGGGTACTATTCTTGTCGTTGAAGACGAACAAAGTTTGAGAGAGTTGGTTGTGTTGAACCTCGAAATGGAAGGTTATGCTGTTGAATTCGCTGAAAGCGGTTTTTTAGCAGATGAAAAGGTTCGGAATTTCGACTATGATTTGGTTGTTTTGGATGTAATGTTACCCAAAATAGATGGTTTCACCCTATGCAAAGGGTGGCGAAACGACGGTATCGAAACTCCCATTTTGTTTTTAAGTGCTCGATCTTCCCCGGAAGAACGCATTGAAGGGTTAAAATTGGGTGGCGACGACTACCTAACCAAACCTTTTGAATTGGATGAATTGCTGTTGCGCGTAGGCAAAAGGATTCGAAAACAACTGATTAAAACAGAAATTGCAATTGGCGATTTTATCATTAACACCCAAACCTACGTTGCCCTTTCCAGGGACATGCAAAAATTTGAATTGACCAAACGCGAAATTGAACTCCTGCAATTGATGGATGAAAATAGGGGGAAGGTGGTGTCTCGCGATAAAATATTGGATCGGATTTGGGGTGAGAATGCTTTTCCAACGGCTAGAACTATTGATAACTACTTTATGAATTTCAGAAAATATTTTGAACTAGATTCCAAAAACCCCACGTTTTTCCTAAGCATAAGAGGGGTAGGCTACAAGCTAAATTAGGCAACCAAAGGCAAAAAATTACGTTTAATAATTAAGAAGGGTCTTCGGACCTGGTTTCATCATTTTCCAAGGGGGTCATTTAGTGCTAAATGACCCCTTTTTTTATTCAATTATTCCATATCCCTTTTTTAAGTTTTCGGGATGCACAAAATCGGCCTCCCCAAAAAAGAGATTGTCCTCCAAGTGCTGAAGTATAGTGTTTCCCATTTCTTCATATTCATCCAGTTCCTTGGAAATAAATTCTTTGCCAATTTTATCCTCCTTGAAACTATAAACACCGGTGGATAAAGTGTAATTGTTTTCCCGACAATACGGAACCATCATCCAAGCATACAAAATTAGTTGTCGTGCAACATTGTTGCTTGTATCAGGATTTAAGATGGTTTCTTCCAGGTCTCTAGGCTTTATTTTTGCCTTTCCAGTTTTGTAATCCAATAAGCGAATCTCAGATCCAATTCTATCCACTCTGTCAATAAAACCATGTAAATAAAACGACATCCTTTTACCAACAAATTCCCGTTCAACATGCTTTTCAAGATCAAAAATACTGAGCGTGTTTCCTTGGTCTTTAATTTTTTTGAGGTCTTTGGCTTCATCCAACAGGTAGCTGGAAAGAATTTCCTTTCCCAATTCAATGTTAATGCGTTTTAAACCAAGCAACTTATCCTTCGGTTTTCCGAATTTAGCTTGGGTGATATTATCAAAAATACGTTCAAAGCGGGTGTCAAAACCGGTGATGTCCTCTAAACCAATAGTTTTGCCAATAAAGGGTTTAAAAAGATCCTCCAAACACGTGTGTATAATGTCTCCAAACTCCATGGGAGACTGCTGCTCACTTACCGCATCATTATCCCTTATTTTTAATATTTTTTCGAGGACAAAATTAAGCGGACTCGTAAAAAACAAGTTGATGGAGGAGGCACTGAACTTTTTCTTAGCATAGGCCGCAATGGCTGTATTAATCGCCGCAGTGCGGTAAATTATGGGGGTGCTCGGTGTTTGACCAATTTTACTAATCACCGGTTTGTTGACCCAATTCCAATTGGGGTTTTCCTTGGCAATAAATTCGAGCTGCCTCAAATACCGGGAGGGTTCATCTCCCTTGTTAAGTGCCGAGTCTGCGAGGTAGAGTAAATGGATGTTTTTGGAAGCAAAAACAAGCATAAAAAAGTAATAAGAGAAAACAGCCTCTTTTTCTTTTATTCCGGGTAATCCAAAAGCGGTTCGAAGATCTGTTGGAATAAAACTTTCCTTCCGCGAGTTTCCTGGAATCGCTTTTTCATTGGCGCCACAAAAAATGACCTGCTCAAAACTCAAGCCACGGGTTTCCAATAAACCCATGATTTGGTGGTTGGTAAGTGGTTCTCCTACCAAGTCAATTTCTTCTCCTTGAATGAAGGATCTGGAAATAAAACTTAAACCAGGTAATTCAAATTCCAAGTTGTTATCAGCAAGGGCCTGCTCTGTTTCAGAAAGGAAGCTCAGGAAACGGTGGTAACTCTCCACAAAAATGGCATCCTCTTGTTGGAAATCTTTTTCCAACATCCTGCTTTTCCAATCGCTCAAAAAATGGGTTGCGCTGTTTTGTTGCGCAGCCATTTGTAAATATTGAATGCACGGAATTTCAGAATCCCCTTGAAGTCGGCAATAGCCATCGGGGAATTTTTTTTCGAAATCCTGAATGCTGGGTTGATCCCAAAAGAAAGAAAATAAGGACTGCTGGGTCCAAGAAGTGAGTTGGGAAAAGGTTAAAAATTGCTTTCGCTGAAATTCGTGGACAATCCGTATGGTCTGTTGAAAAAAGGAAAACAAGTTTGTTTTAATAAGGGGAAGCCCCATACTAATGTTGATCTGCGAATCCGACGGGATTCCAACCAAAACTTGCGGCAATCCACCCTCATCCATTAAGATGGCCGATTTTGCTACCTCAGAAAGGGGATCTAATTGGTTTCCAGCAAAGGTGTGCATGGCACTGCTGTTGGCCATTTCAGAAACCGATATTTGTTTGGGTAAATTAAAGGTGGATGATTTTGGTAGAATTTCTCCTCCCAAATCCCGTAAATTCTTTTTTATAAAAAGGTTGGCATCCCACGGGACATCACCCATCAAGTAAGGATCAATGTCCCAAAAAAAGGAAACATCCACTTGGTCTTGAAGGCCTTTGTAAATAGACTTTTCGGCTTCGGAAATTGCGTTTAAACCCAATACAAAAAAAGTGGTATTTTTCCATTTATCGGGGACGGTAAATCCTTCCGTTGCTAACATTCTGTTGAGTCCTCCAGTTGTAAATCGGCCTTCTTTCTTTTGCCTTTGCTGAAAGACGGAGTAAATGGCATACAACTCGGCCATTTGATCCAAGAACTTCTGTTGACCTTCCGATAAACTATTGTCTTCATTAAAGCTCCAGGTTTCAATTTCTTTAACGTCCCTGATATTGGTGAACAAGTTTTTGGCATCAACCAAATATTGGTCTACTTCATTAATGTCGCTCAAAAAAGTCTGGGAGGTATGAAAAAATTGAGCAAAATCAGCTTCTGGATTTTCAGCAATTTCGGTGTGTATGTGATACAGCCAAACGCTGGCTTCAAATTGACTTAAGGCTTGAACATTTCCAAGTTTTTGGAATAATTGATTCGGGGATACAACTTCGGGCAAGCGAATTACCTCGTCTTCCGGAATTAAGCCAATCAGCTCCTTTTTTATAAAAGTGAAAATACGTTTACTTGGCACTATTAATACCAAGTCCTTTTTTTCCAATAGATGCTGAGCAATTCGCTGGCTTACTTCATGAATAAATCCCATTATTTTAGTTTAAAACCATTTTTTATAAAGGTGAAAAAGGCTTTTCTTCCTTCGCTGGAGGCGATGGTTTCTAAAATAGTGGAGCTTACGGTTTTTGCCTTTTTATTGGCTGGTTTTACTTCAGGTGAATTTTGTTCCTTTTGTAAAGTACGGGGTGAAATTCCCGTTTGGGGTGGATTTTTTTCGGTAATGTGATCTATTCCGGCTTTTTGATCGGCTTCGTGGAAATACGTTTTTGCTTTTTTTGCATGCCCTTGCTTTTCGTATACCAAGCCCAGATTATTCAAGGCAATAACATCGCTGGGGTCTAACTCTATGCATTTATTATAGTCGGAAATTGCCATGTCTGTATTTCCCATGATAGAATGGATATAGGCCCTGGATGAATATCTATAGGGATTTTCTGGTTCCAATTCTTGGCTTTTGTTTAAGGCCATTATGGATTCATTCATCTGTTTTAAATGGAATAAACAAACCCCATATGTGGACCAAACATCAGCATTGTTGGAATGGTTTTTCAGTGTTTCTTTGAGTTCGGTAAGTGCCGAATTGTAATCCTTTGCCTGAATGAAGTTTCCGGCGTTTGTATAATGCACGTCCATAGGTAGTAATCCTTTGCACGAATATAGGAGAATTGGAAAAAAATTAGCGGTATTTCCGCAGTATTAGTCCTTTACCTATGTATTTTTGTTAAATGCCTAACTGGAGAATATTATTTCTTTGGATCCCTGTTGTGTTCTTTATTGCCTGTGAAGAACCAGAGCGGGTGACCACCAACATCGATTTAGACTTGCACAGCAGTAAGTATCAACACTTTGATGAAAACCCATTTGTTGAGTCAAAAAACGAGCACCGGAATGCTTTTTCTCTCGAAGCTCGGGGCTTCTCATTTCCAAATATGGAATTGTATATCAATGAGCAATACAATATCCCAAAGCGGAAACTACGCTTGGAAGGGATGATGAATTATTTCGATATGAATTTGCCCTTGGTAGGCTCCAATGCTGCCGAGGTTTTTCACCAAATTGCTCCATGCCCCTGGGAAGAAAACAACAAGTTATTAATGGTTGCTGTAAAAGGGGGACAGTTTAATTTATCCCAATTACCCGAGAAAAACATTTCTTTCCTCATCGATGTTTCCGGCTCCATGGATGCACCAGATAAATTGGCATTAATTAAGGAAGGGATGCTTTCATATGCGCAAACCATGCGTTCTTTCGACCGCATTTCCATTGTCCTTTTTGGTGGAAAAAATGAAGTTTACTTGCCTCCAACGAGAGGAGCAAGTTTGCAAACTATTGTGGAAGCAATAAATAATTTAAGAACCTATATTGAAGGCAATCCCGGAAATTCCTTGGAATTGGCATATACCCAACTGGACCAGTTTGCGGTTGAAAATTCGCTGAACCATGTGGTTTTATTTACCGATGGGAAACCCGATTTTTTTGATGGAACCACCAGCAGCCTTATTAATATGGTAGGAAGCAAGGCTAATAGCCGGAAACACCTCTCTATTTTTGGCGTTGGATCCAATGGAAGTTTGGATGAAAACGACCTGGAAAAATTGGCACTATTAGGCCAAGGCCAGTTCAATTACATTTTTAATGTAAATCAATTTAAGCGCATTTTTATTGATGAAATTGGGTTTCTATACCCCGTAATTCAAAATGCTAAACCAACTGTGTACTTCAATGATAATTTAGTTAAAGCATACCGACTGTTGGGGTTTGAAGAACGCTTCTCAGAGGATCAGCCCTATTCTCGGGCTGCAAGTTTGGGCGGAAATTTGGGGATCAACCAAACTGCAGTTGCCCTATATGAGTTGCGTATGGACCCTAATCCAGACGACGACCGATATGGGGAGGTGATTTTAGATTTCCAAAACGCAGTTACAGGAGCTCAAGAAAAATATGCTGTTGATTTGCGGAATGAGGTTTTTGAACTTGCGAATGCAGAGGAGGATCTTCGGTTTTTTGCTGGAATTAGTGCCTTTTGTTTATGGCTAAAGGATTCTCCATATAGAGGGAAAGCAAGCCGAGAAATGGCAGAAGGACTTTGTTTTAATGCCCTGAATTATGATCCGCTAAATAGAAGGCAACGTTTTGTCCAGCTTATGAAGGATTTTGTTCCAGAATAGGCCCGATTTTATCCCTAGTTCAATTAACTTATATTTGTCGCCCATCAAAAAAAGGAATTATGAGAAAAGCATTTGTTGTTACTGGTGCAGGTAGTGGAATTGGAAGAGCGGTTGCAATTAAATTGGCATCTATTAACAATAATCATCAGCTTGTTTTGATTGGTAGAAAAGAGGGGAAATTATTTGATACACTTTCTTTAATCGAAAACGGTAATCCACACATCGTTATTCCAGCCGATGTTTCTGACCTTAACTCCTTAATGGAGGCAATAGGAGAACACGATTTACTGGATTTAAATATTGCCGGTATTTTTGCCAATGCTGGTATAGGAGGGGAAAACGTATTTGGTGAGAACGACAGGTGGTCTGAAATTCTAAATACCAACCTAACGGGAACGTATAACACCATTCAAGCATTTTTACCCTACCTCAGAAAATCCTCTGAATTATATAAAAACATACTAATCACCTCCTCCTGTCTGGCCAAGTTTGGGGTTCCCAATTACACCGCATATTGTACTTCAAAAGCAGGCTTGTTAGGGTTAACTAAAAGTTTAGCTGAGGAATTAGCCCCAGAACACATTTTAGTGAATGCTATTTGTCCAGGTTGGGTCAATACTCAAATGGCACGAGATGGAATTCAATCCCTTGCAGATCACCAAGGAATAACCTTTCAAAAAGCACTGGAACAACAAATGAAGTATGTTCCCCAAGGTAAAATGAGTGAGCCAATTGAGATTGCGAACTTGGTTTCCTTCTTTTTTAACAACGAACAAAACTCCATGACAGGACAGTCCATTGATATCAACAATGGTAGTTTTATGAACTAGGTGTTTTGATTTTGGCGTTCTCGAAAATTTCTTTAAATACCCGCGAAACGGCCGGACAAACTTGGCTATTTTGTTCATGAACCTTCATTAGCTTGTTGGCCTTTTTTCGGTCTGTATGCGGATATTCTGAGCACGCTCTTGGTCTACTGTCGTAGATCTGGCAGGCTTTGTCTTCCCCTAAAAAAGGACAGGGAGTACTTTTAAAAATCATATCACCTTCCTCGTCAACCCGCATATATTGGGCTTGTACAGCAACAGGTTTCTGACCCAAGGCCTTGGCTATCCGCTTGAGGTCTAGTTGGTTAATGATAGGGCTGGTGGTAGAGCAACAGTTACCGCACTTCAGGCAATCAATGGTTTCAAAAGCAGTATCGTGGGCTGCATTTACTTGCTCGTCCACATCCTTTTCTTTTCTTTTTTCTAAGCGGGTCGTTATTTTATTAATTTATTTTAGATTCTTCCAGCTCCACTCAAGGTCTTCTTTATACTCCATTATGGGGTGTGATTTTGAATAAATTCATGATCATTGAGGGTGTTCAGAAAGTTGATTAAATCTGTTTTTTCAGTTTCACTCAAAAACAAACCACCCTGAAATTTCATTAATGGGTCCAAGGTAGGGCTTTCCTTTACACCACTGATGTAATGGTCTATTACTTCCTCCAAAGAACTAAACCTACCATCGTGCATATAAGGTCCTGTGTAGGACAAGTTTCGGAGGCTAGGGGTTTTGAACTTTGCATGATCGTTAGGGTTTCCTGTTACATTACCCAAACCAGGGTCGGCCGGATTTTCGTCCAATCCATTATTGTGGAAAGAGAAATCGGTAAATAATCCAGCCTCCAAAGTGTGGCAATGGAAACAATCCCCACCCCGAGCTAAATTAGAGTTTTCGGGTTGGCCTTCACTTTGGAATATGTGCATCCCTCTAATCTCCGATTCCGTTAGCGGTACCAATCCTTGCCGATATAAATCGAATTTACTGTTTCCTGAAATTAAACTTCGGATGTACTGACTAATTAGGTTCGCGACGTGTGATCGATCAATTTTTGGAGTGTTGTAAAAAGCTTTTATCCGGGCTCCAACCTCCGTACTTTCTAAACGGACCGTTGCACTATCCCAAGGGAGATTCATTTCGTCTGGGTGGCTAACCGGTTCTAACACTTGGTTTTCAAGACCCACAACTCGACCATCCCAGAAAAAAGTGAATTCGTAAATGAGATTGTGCAATGGCATTGAGTTTCGAGGTGTTTTTGCGCCATTAAACCCAGTACTAAATTGGGCTGAATCGGAAAACCCATTTGCTGGAGCATGGCATGAGCCACAGGATAAGGTGTAATCCTTGGAAAGCACTTTGCTGAAAAAGAGCGTTTTCCCCATAGCTATTCCCTCAATGGAAAATGGATTATCTGGGAATTCGGGCAAGGGAGGAAATCCAGCAGGACGCGTTAATATTTGTTCTGGATCAGCTATAACAATATCTGGACTGGGAGGGGCTTCTTCCTCACAGGCGATAAAGCAAAAGATGGTAAAAAGGATGAAGAGCTTTCTCATGGTTTACCAAGTTCGGATAAAAATGAATAAATAGCATCGATTTCCGATGGATTTAAAGAATTATTCGAACAAAGGAGGATGGCCTCATTTAAACTAGCCACACTTCCATTGTGGAAATAAGGACTCGTGTTGGCCACATCAATTAGACTGGGACTAACAAATCCATACAGATCCTCTGGCCTTCCCGTAATTCGGAATCGACCAACATCCCTGGTTTGTATGGGACTTGGGTGAATGCTAAAATCGGAGAAAAGGGGAGCAGTGTGGCAGGAAATACAATGGTGTTTAAACAGATTTCCACCCTGTTTTTCTAGTTCGAAAGCGAATGGGTTGGCTGGTTTTTTTAAGCTGTGCAAATAGGCTACAAGGGCCGTTTCCATGGCTTTGCTGGAATCGGGGTTGGATAAGTAAAAAGGAGAGAACTCGTAGGCCATTTCGTCCAAAAGGGGAGCCCACATTACTTGTTCTAATTTTTTGAGACCACCATCCCTAAAAAACAGATTGCGTTTTTCTAAATTCCACAGGCTTGGAGTATTTCTTTTTGCTACGCCTTTTATGTGGTGGTCTAAGCGGGCACCAGAAGTAAAGTTTTGGTCACTAGGGTGACAGCTCGCACAGGAAATCTGGTGGCTTTGGCTTAAGGAAGTACTGTGGAAATAATAGTTGCCCTGTTGGACCAGTTGGGCTTTATTTTCTCGTAAAGAAAAAAGAGCCCAAGAAACCAGGCAACAGAGTATTCCTATAAAGACAAGCCTTCGTTCAAACATACATACAGTAAACTGTCTACACGTTGACTGGGAGTGTGCAAACTGGGGTGATTTTTCCAGACATCGGACCGAAATAATTTATACGCATCAAACTCAATTTCAATTCCTTCCTGGAAGTCGTGTTCAATGGTGGTTACAAAATCCTGTTGTACACTTCCCAGGTGCCACGAAATGACAAACGGATCTGTTTGGTAATCCAATATTTTGGCATCTAGGCGGATAAATTTGTAGCCGGTAGTCCATGTCCAATACATACCATTACTCCCTTTTATTCCCAAGGGATGTTCAGTTACATAATCTGCTGGTGTAGTTTGGGTGTTGGCTGACATCCGAACCCCGAAATTCATTTTTACGCCATTTGGAGGCCTGTTTTCGTATTCGTACGAGCGGGTATAACTGGAATCTGGGTGAATTAATAGGGCGTCAATAAACCCGAATGATTTTTCCTTATCCCTTAATTCTACCCCACTTAAATAATAATCGAGGCGGTTTAGGACCAAACGGTAATCGCCCAAAGTAACCGTGTCCCCAAGGTGTACCCGATCCCCTTTCCATAAGGTATAAAAGTTATACGTTCCTGTTTTTACTTCTTGGAATTCGACCTTTTCCTTACACCCAGACAAAACTGCAAGCAATAAAAATGCTAATATTGATATCCGCCTCATATGATACAAAGATAACGAGATTCTTCATGACCGAAAACAAACTTCCTTTTGTTGTTATCCGAGCCTCGGCTGGGAGTGGAAAAACCTTCCGACTCAGTTTAGAATACCTCGCATT
The DNA here is from genome assembly GCA_047618705.1 of Luteibaculaceae bacterium. Taxonomy (GTDB): domain Bacteria; phylum Bacteroidota; class Bacteroidia; order Flavobacteriales_D; family Luteibaculaceae; genus JBLHJD01. The sequence continues at coordinate 24,914 of JBLHJD010000004.1, read as the reverse complement.
AATTTTAGGTACTTCCGACACGCATTATTTCCGGAAAATTTTGGGAATCACCTTCACCAACAAGGCTGCTAACCAACTCAAGGAAAGGATTATACATTTTTTGTCCCTAATCAAGGAAGGGAAAGGGGATCACCTGTTAACCCCCATTGCAGAAAAAACGGGCCTCGAAAAAGATCTTTTATGTACCCGCGCCCAAAAGGTCTACGAGGAGATTTTAGTGAATTATGGGAGTTTTGATATCTGTACAATTGATAAGTTTATCCAAAAAGTGGTTCGGAGTTTTGCCCGTGATTTGGGCTTAAATCAGCATTTTGAAGTCAGTTTGTCTGAGTCTGATATTTGGGACGAAGTAATTGAAAATTGGCTCATATCTTTTGGTTCTGGAAACAACACGGACGATAAAAAATTGCTTGATTTTGGAAGGAGCTTGTGGCGACAAAAACAAACGTGGGACTTAAAAAGGAATTTGCATGCCTTTTGTAAGGCTACCCTGTTTACGGGTAATCTAAACAATATCCCGCTAGATTTTGAGGCGATACAGGCCAAACACAAGGAATGGCGCAAGGAATTAAAAGCCGTTCGGGATGGGTTCTCAGCCTTTCTTGATGTATTGAAAAAGGGGGGGATTGAACTTCCTGATTTAATGGGAGGTGCAAAAGGGATTGGTTCCAGCATTCAGAATCACATAATAAGAGTTGGAACAACCAAACCTGCCGACCGAACTATCAATGCTGTCAAAAATTTTCCGGATGGCTTATTTTCAAAAAAGAACCTCCATTTATTAGGAACCCTTGAATCTCAGCCCGATTACCCAAAAATCCAAGGGTTTATGGCCAATGTTGATTTGGAGGATTTTTACCTCAAAAACGTATTTCTGAACAATACAACAGCACTTTCCTTGGCGGCGAGGTTAAAAGAGTTGTTTGAGGAGTATGTTTTCGATACAGGGCAACAGCCCATAGCCACTTTCAAAAAACTGGTCCACGAAATTGTATCCAAAGAGCCTATCCCGTTTATTTATGAGCGAATTGGAAACAGATACAAACACTTTTTTATTGATGAATTTCAGGACACGAGTGTTTTGGAATTTGAGGATTTTATCCCCTTAATTGAAAACGGATTAAGTGAAGGATTTAAGTCTATTTTAGTCGGAGATGCCAAGCAGAGTATTTTCCGGTTTAAGGGAGGAGAAGCCCAGCAGTTTGTGGATTTACCCCAGTTTTCACCGGAAATAGTTAGCCAGGTAATCCGAGAAAAAGAAGGTGCGTTTGAACGGGCTTACTATCAGGATAATTCCTTGGACACCAACTGGAGAAGTTGTAAGAATATTATTCATTTTAATAATCACCTATTTAATAATCAGAAGGTTTCAAGTTTCCGAGTAAATATTACTGAAAAGGAGTTATTTGGGATTCCGCAAAAGAGTATTAAAGCATTTGATTTTGCCCAACAGAAAACACAAAACGAGATAGATGGGTATGTTGAAATCACCCAAGTTGAAGAGGATTCCAGTGAATGGGATTGGACAGTTAAAAAGGTAAAGGAGTGCTTGAATTCAGGAATAGCTGCTTCTGAAATTTGCATTTTGGTCCGATTTAATAAACACGCCACAGCTATAGTGGAGTTGTTTTTGGAGGAAGGAATTGCAGTAAAGGCATCCAACGCCCTTTTCCTCTCAGCCTCTGAAAACTTAGGATTATTGATTAATGCCTTGGAGTATTTGGTGAAACCCAACCCGGTTTCTGCTTTTCAGGTGGTATATAAGCGCAACCAAAAAGCGGGCAAACCCTTGAATTATGAATCCCTGAAAAATTACATGGATGATCCTGTTCTGGGGAAATTAAAAGGAGTTAGTGGCGCCTTTTCTTTTGCGCATTATGTCCAATGTTTAGGACAGATTCTTGAAATCCCGATGAACGATTTATTTGTTCAGTCTTTTTATTCATTGGTTCAAGATTTCGAAAAAAATCATGGTTTTGATGTGCCAGTGCTCATAGAGAAATGGTATTCACAGTATTATAAATCCAATGTGGAAATAGCCGAAAGTGAAGATCAGGTGCAGGTACTCACTTACCACAAAAGTAAAGGACTTGAGTTTGGAACAGTATTAATTCCGCAAATTGGAATTAAATCGGGTGGTTCGGCTAGAGAGGATGAAATTTGGGTGGAATTTGATGGGGTAGCAAACCTTATAAAACCAGGAAGACTAAAAGAAACCTCCCTAGAATCTATTTACACTGAGGCTCGAGAAAAGGATGTGTTGGATAGGCTTAACAATTACTATGTGGCTTGCACCCGTGCGGAGCGTAATTTGTTTTTGGAAGTCTATGATTGGAGTGAAGGAAAATGGTTTTTGGATGGGGTAAAAGAAATGAAGTTCGAGCTAAAAGAGACAGCAGATAAGACTATTTTTTGGCACGGAGAAATAGCCCATATTAAAAAGGAAACTCTGAAAGCAAATTCCGAAAGTTATGCCCCTGATTTGTTTTATGGCAATCCGTCCATTGTAGTGGCCGGTTCCTTGCGGGATGAAGAACAGAATCAGCGAGTTTTTGGAAATGAAGTCCACGATTTATTAGCCTCCTTGGAGCACAAATCGGATTTGGAAAAAGGGTTGAGCGAAAAAGCGTGGGTTTCGAGCGCGGTAGATTTAAGAACGGAGGTAATTCGTATTTTGGATCTTCCAGATGTACAAAATTGGTTTGATGGCACCCCAAAACAGGTGCTGAATGAGCGGGAATTTTTAGTGAATGGGAAAGTTTTGCGGCCAGATCGGATTATGGAATTTGAGCATAATTGGGTCGTAGTTGATTACAAAACAGGCTCTGAATTACCGAAACACAAAAAGCAGGTATTCGATTATAAAACTGCACTGGAAAGACAAACCGGAAAATCGGTTGTTGGTTATGTATTATATACCCATAATGGGGTTTTGAATAAAGTATGATGGAATTAATTTTTGGAAAAATTAAGGATTTAGATCCTGAATTGACGTTTGGCTATTTTCAACTGAGGTCTGAAATTTTTGTGCTGGAACAACAATGTGTGTACTTGGATATGGACGACCAAGATTTAGATGCCCTGCATGTAATTGGGGTTATAGATGGTGAAGTGGTTGCCGGTGCCCGTATTTTGGAGGGAGAAAGTGGGGTCCATATTGGGCGTGTGGTAGTTCACCAAAAAGCTCGAGGAAACGGCTTGGGGAAAGATTTAATGCAGCAAACCATGTTTTATGTCGACCAAAAATTTAATCGGCCGGCAATTGAAATAAGTGCACAGATGTATTTGAATAAATTTTACTCATCCTTGGGCTTCAAAAATGTGGGCAAGGAATACCTGGAAGATGGGTTGCCCCATATAGAAATGGTACGAGCGGTATAGGCTTTCAGGAAATCTTTCATTTATTTGCGGCAAAATTGAAGTGATGAAAAGAATAGTTCTAGCTGGTTTAGCGGCCTCTACTTTTATGGTAGGGTGTCAAATGCCACAAGAAAAAGGCCCAAAATCTTTGGACTTTGCAGCCATGGATACAGCTGTTGCACCTGGTGCTGACTTTTTCCAGTACGCAAACGGTACTTGGTTAAGAGAAAATCCTGTACCTGAAACGGATAGCCGTTGGGGGAGTTTTAATGAACTACAAGAGGAGAACAATAAAAAAATTAAAGCCCTTTTAACAGAAGCTACCGCTGGAACTTTTGAAAAAGGCACAGCAATGCAACACATTGGAGACTTTTACAAAAGTTTCATTGATAGTGTTGGTAGAGATGAGGCTGGGTTTGCACCAGTTAAGCCACTTTTAGATAAGGTTGATGCCTTACAAGGTTTGGAAGACGTTTCTGCTTTTATTACAGAATTTCACCAAATTGGATTCGGACCATTATTCGGTTCCTCTGTATACCAAGATCTTAAGAATAACTCGGTTTACACCATTTATGTTGGTCAGGCCGGTTATGGTTTACCAGATAAAGATTATTACTTCAAAACAGATGAAAAATCAGTTGAAGTACGCGCAAAATATGCGGAACATGTTACACGCATGTTTGGTCTTTACGGTTGGGAAGATGCTGAAGTTGGTGCACGTGTTTTAAATATCGAAACCAAATTTTCAGAAAAAGCTAAAAACCGTGTTGAGCAAAGAGATATTGATGCTAGCTACAACAAAATGGCGGTAAGCGATCTTCAGAAAGATTGCGGATTGGTAGATTGGAACTCCTACTTTACCAATATTGGATTAGCGGGTATTGACACCGTAATTGTTTCCAATCCAGCTTACATGATTGCTATGGATGCGGTAAGTAAGGAAATAGGTATTGACGGTATTAAGGATTTGTTGCGTTGGGAAATCATCAATGGTGCCTCGGCTAAATTGAGCGGTGAATTGGTTGAAGCTAACTTCGACTTTTATGCCACTTACATGCGTGGAACTAAAGAAATGAAGCCATTCTGGAAAAGAGCTATCCAATCTATGAACTACACCATGGGTGAGTCATTAGGAAAAGCGTTTGTTGAAAAGCACTTCCCAGAGGAAAGCAAGAAAAAGGTTTCTATTATGGTGGATAACCTAACAGCAGCCCTGAAAGATCGTTTATCCTCTTTAGAGTGGATGAGTGATTCTACAAAGCAAAATGCATTTGTGAAAATGGAGAGCTTTACGCGTAAACTGGGTTACCCTGATACATGGAAGGACTTAAGCTCTATTAACATTACAGCTGATTCTTATTTCAACAACTGGATGGAAGTGGCGAAGTTTAACCACACGGAGAACATTGCAAAATATGGTGAGCCTATCGATAAAACCGAATGGGGAATGCCAGCGCATATTGTGAACGCATACTACAATCCAGTTCAAAACGAAATTGTATTCCCTGCAGGAATAATGCAAGCTCCATTCTTTGACCCAAACATCGAGGATGCTGTAAACTATGCTCGTATGGGTGCGGTAATTGGACACGAAATGATTCACGGCTTTGATGACCAGGGAGCAAAGTTTGATGCTACTGGAAACTTTAAAAAATGGTGGACAGAGACTGATTACGAAATGTTCCAAGAGCGTACTGCAAAATTGGAAGCACAATTTAGCAGCTACGAAGCTTTGGAAGGATTGAATGTAAACGGGAAGTTGACTCTTGGAGAGAATATTGCTGATTTGGGTGGTTTAACAATGGCATACTACGCGTTTAAGAAATCTTTGGAAGGAAAAACAGCGGAAAAAATTAACGGATTTACCCCAGAACAACGGTTCTTTATTTCTTTTGGTCAGATTTGGAAATGTAACTACACTGATGAGTCTTTGCGTCAGTTGGTTCAAACAGATCCTCACTCACCAACGATGTTCCGTGTAAATGGAACTCTTTCTAATATGCCAGAATTTTTCGAAGCTTTCGGAATTCAGGAGGAAGAAACAATGCGGAATTCAGGTGAAGAACTTGTGACTATTTGGTAATATTCCAAAAAGCGATTGAATTAAAACCCGGGCAGCAATGTCCGGGTTTTTTTATTCCTATTTTTGAGCAAAATTTGAATATGGCATTAACACCAACTACACCTTTGGAATTGGGATTTCCTTTTCCAGAATTCCAATTACTAGAACCGAAAACCGGAAAGCAGATTTCTGCCAGTTCCGTAAAGGGGGGAAATGGAATGTTGGTCATGTTTATTTGCAACCATTGCCCTTTTGTAATACATGTAAAAGAAACCCTGGTTAAAGTGGCGGCCTTTTGTGAAGCAAATCAAATAGGTGTTGTTGCAATAAATAGTAATGACTTTGTGGTTTACCCCGCGGATTCGCCAGAGGAGATGGTAAAAACGAGTACAGAATGGGGTTTTAACTTCCCTTATTTACTCGATGAGACCCAAGAAGTGGCAAAGGCATATAATGCTGCATGCACTCCCGATTTTAACCTGTTTAATGGGGAGGGGAAATGTGTGTACAGAGGAAGATTGGATGGAAGTAGGCCAGGAAACAATGAAGCGAAAACAGGGCAAGAAATGTTGGATGCTATTGCTGCTATTGTGGCCGGAAAAGAGATACTCTTAACCAACCCTAGTATGGGTTGTAATATTAAGTGGAAATGAGATTTAATGTTAGCGAGATTACCGATATAATTCGGGATAGAAGAACCGTAGTTCCAGAAAACTTTTCAGACCGGAAGGTACACCGGGAGTTGGTTGAGATGATGATAGGAAATGCGGTTTGGGCACCTACTCATGGGAAAACACAACCTTGGAGGTTTACGGTTTTTCAGGACAATAGCCTGGTTCGTTTAGGAAATAAATTGGCCGAATTGTACAAATCTGAAACGCCAGAGGAGATTTTTTCTCTTTCCAAATTTGAGAAGCTAAACAACAGACCGGCTATGGCTTCCGTTGTTATTGCTGTACACATGGAAAGGCAAGCGGAAGAGCGCATTCCTGAAGTGGAAGAAGTGGAGGCCGTGGCTTGTGGAGTTCAGAATTTACTATTAACAGCCACCGCCTATGGCATCGGAAGTTTTTGGAGCTCTCCTAAACTGATTTATGGCCAGGGATTTTCTGAGTTTCTCAACATAGGTCCCAAGGATCAGTGTTTGGGTTTAATTTATTTGGGTTATCCCAAAGGAGAATGGCCTAAAGGGCAACGGAAACCCATCGAATATGTAACCCAATGGTTAAGCGAATAATATGTGGTCAATAGCCAATCATCAACCCCATCCAACGGCCCCTTTTGCAGAGGTGTTTGTTTATCTTGATAAAAAAAAGGGAGAGGCATTTTGTGCTCTATTAAGTGCAGAAGAAATTCCATTTGAAATAGATGAGGAGGAACACCGTTTGTTAATCGGGGTCCGCCGTCCAAATATCCAAAAGGCAATTGTTATCAACAACACCAACATACTCAAACATAAACCTCGATTTATTGGGAACAAAGTTGCGCGGTTGATTATTTTAGGAATTTTCTTTTTTGCCATAATTTTAGGACTATGCGGGGTTTATTTTTCTTCCTAGCTATTGGTAGTTCCCTTATTCTCCAGGGGCAAATCAATTTTAAGAAAACGACTTTTGGAATTCATGCGCTGCAGTTTATTCCGGATAACATCCTTGGTAATCCCTTAAAAATTGATGAAAACCCCGATGGTTTTGTCATTGAAACCCGAAATATTCGATCGGGAGGATTTGGAATGGGTATTAAACGCGAGTTTTCTGGCTTGTTAGGATTTGAAATAGGATTGTTGGTCGCCAATAAAAAGTTTGAGATTAAGGTTCTCAATGAAGACAGCAATTATGTAAATACGCAAAACATTAAGTGGCTGAATTTTCATGTTCCATTGAAGGCTAGAATACGGCTAAAAGTGGTGGAAAAGCTTGATGTTTATGGTGTTTTTGGTGGTAGTTTTGTGATTTTGCCTACCGATTTGTTCCTGGCCACCGAAGATTATACCATGCGCGTTTTTAGAAAGAGCTGGCTAAAAACAGCCTTAGAAGGAGGGATGGGTTTAACCTATTATTTAGGGAATGGTAATCATTTTGAAGTAGAGGTGGGGACGCATCAACCTTTTGATCGTTTGGGAGTAGGTCTTTTCTTACCCGATACCTGGAGGCCTCAGCGTTTGGTAAATGATTTTTTATCATCTCTGGGTTACTTTCGATTTTCCTTTTATTTCCACGAAGATTCAGAACGGATTCGCCGGAAATAAAAAAGGCCCCACATTTCTGTGGAGCCTCCTTTTTCAAATTACATTACCTTATTTGGTGGCAACAATATTCAATTTCAACTTTACTTCATCGTAAATGGTCTTGTCTCCAAGATCATCGAAAAAGCTTCCTGAACCATACCGAATATCGTACTTAGCTCTGTCGAAAGTAAGATCACCAACTATGGTTATTCCACCTTCTGTAGTAGTAACTAAAGCCTTGTATTTTGCTGGATGAGATTTTCCTTTCACGGTTAAATCACCGGAAATTTCATAATTATCTCCGTCCAATTTTTTCCAACTTTTAAAAACAAAGTTAGCTGTTGGGTTTTTTTCTACTCCAAAGAAGTCATCACTCTTTAAGTGACCAATCAATTTTGCGCCGTAATCTGCGTCAAGGTCTGTACATGTGATGCTAGCCATATCAACCGTTACTTTACCGCTAATTGCTTTTCCATCAATCTTTACTTCTCCACCTTGTGCAGAAATAAAACCTTCGTGCTTCCCAGTTACTTTTTCACCTGTCCAGTGGATAGTCGATTTTTTAGCGTCTACTTTGTAGTCGCCTCCACCGGCCATTGATCCGATACTAAAGGTTAATGCTAGGGCTGCTAATGCTAATTTTTTCATTGTTTGCGTTTTTTGGTTTTACTAATATACGGTAAATGTATTCCTTTTTATTTGTTGCAACAAACATAGGGTAGAAAATTTATCCTAGAATTTGTACAAGGGTAGGAATGTGCATGTGGTGACCACCAATAAATGGGTGGATTTTAGGATTTAATTGATGCCTTTTTAGCATGGATTTGAAATTATCAATTCGTTCATCCGTGAAAAAAGGATCGTCATTTCCATGGGCAAACTCAATTTTCTGAAGCCGGTGATTTTGGTCAGTTGGAATTGGATCAGAGGGGAGATCAACAGACCAGAGAATGCATTGCTCAAAATCTAGATTTGCAGTAACCATCCAGCGAACCAGAGTATGTCCTCCTTGGGAAAATCCTAATGTGCTAATGGGAATGTTGGGATGGGTGTTCTGAATGTGGTTCAAAAGCTGATTTAAGCCAGCATTGACTTCATCAATATCCCACTGACGTTCGTATTTAGAGATCCAACTACAACCAATTTTACCAGAAAAACCTTGGAGGTAAAAACGGTGAGGGGCTTCAGGTAAATACACATGGTACCCATGCTCCTGAGCCAGAATTTCGAAGTGTTTTTGGAAAAAGGCAATACGTTGACCATAACCATGCAAAGCAATCAGCACTTTTTTAGCAGGTCCTACACTCGGGATTTCTCCAATCTTGAATTTTCTGGAAACCGTAATTTCCATTAAAAAGTGAGGCTTACAAAGTTAGTGTCACTCGCTTCAAGGAAAATAGAGTCGGCATAAAAGGATGGGATTTCATCCCTAGTAATACTATATTCGTACCTAAGCCATTGATTTGCAGGTAATTGACACACCCAGCTTGAGTCTACAAAAGGGCCATTAAGAAAACGGGTGAAGGCTGAGCAGCATGTGCATAAGGGGTTGCCTGTTTTTAGGCTAAAGGCACAGGATTCATCCAAAGTATTACTGCTTTCTGAAGTAATGTGCACACGTACTTGGGCAATTTCCAATAAATCAATGGGTGCGAAAAAATTGGATTGCCCGTCAAAATCATCCTTATCAAACTTAATTTCTTGGCTAAAGTATCCTGATTTAGAAAAGGCTGTTTTCATTTCCACCAATTTGGAAATATCCTGGTTAAATTGAAGTTGCCCGGCCGTGTTGGTTAAACCTGTTTGAAGATCCACAAAGCCTGCGTTAAAACTTCCTCCTTCCAATTGTGTGGCAGAGAAAACACCCGCTACTCCTTGAATTGGAGCTCCAGTAAATTTTTCGGCGACCGCAAATTTAATTTCCCCCGTTCCTTTTTTATCCTTTTTGCACGCGATAAAACAAAGGCTTGCGCCTATTGCCAAGATAAAGAGTCTGTATTTCGAAGGAAATCCAAGCATGTTTGTTCAATTAATTCGAAATCTGAAATTAATACATTTGGGCCAAGGTGCAAGGGGTTTTCAGCTTTAATTCGCCGATGTAGGCCATTAAATGCCATAGAAATCCCAGCATGACTTTTATAATTGTGGAGCCAGTTGTCTTTTTCCATAAAAGCCAACATGTAATTCAGCTTCTCCGGATACAGGGCTTGTCCTTTGCCCACGGTTTTAAAAATTTCAAGGGTGTGCTCCAAGAGTGGGGTTTTCCTAAATTCCGCGAAGTTTTTCGCAAAAATGTGGTCGATATACAGATCAATAGCTACTCCTCGCCAGTGACCAAAATGGGGAGATAATACTTTTTTGAGTGCCGTGAAATGGGGATAGGTGTCCGTATAATGGTCCATTGCCCGGTGTATTAATATTCCTTGAGCAACCTTATCTGGAAAATTTCTCCAATTATTTCCCTTCACGACATCTCCCAAAAAAACACCAGAAATTATTTCTGGGTCCTGAGGGCAAAAAGTAAGATGAGCTAAGTAATTCACCGTTTAAATGTAATCAACACCTTTCAGATAAACCGAAAAGTTCCCTTAAATTACGAACATACATTTGTGATTATGAAATCCAGGTTGTTTAAAGTAAGGGTGGAGTATATAGTTGTCCAGGTTGTTGGGTGGGCTATGTATTCTGGGCTCCTTATTTTATATTCTTTTTTTAATGGACAACCTCCTCGGGAAGTAATTTATCCGGCCATCATTATTGGTGTTACTGGATTTATAGTGAGTCATATTATCCGCGGATTTATTCTGTGGAATGGCTGGTTGCAAAGTGATGTGGCTTCTTTGGCTTGGAAATTATTCTCGCTTGGTTTGGTTTCGGGAGTGATTTTCTGGTTGATTCAACGTTTTTTGAGCATCGCCCTCTTAGGCGACGATTTTTTCGTTTCTGATACTTTGGAAACCATTATGGTGATTTCCAATTGGTCTTTTTTACTGTTATTTTGGAGCATAGGATATTTTGGAATTAACTATTTCTATTATTTCCGGAGGCAACGAATTGCCCATTTGGAATTAGTTGCCCGCCGGAATGAGAATGAATTAATGCATTGGCGGAGTCAGATGAACCCGCACTTCATGTTCAATGCCCTGAACAGTATTCGGGCTTTAATTGATGAAGACCCGGTAAAGGCAAGAAGTTCGGTAACCCAATTGGCTAGTTTGTTGCGCAATTCCTTGCAGTTTGGTAAAAAAGCCGAAATTTCTTTAGACCAGGAAATGGAAATTGTGGTCAACTATTTAAAGTTGGAAAAAACAAGGTTTGAAGAACGCTTAAATTTTAGTTTAGAAATAACTCCAGGAACGGGAAATATCCAAATTCCTCCCCTTATTATTCAAACCCTTGTGGAGAATGCTATTAAGCATGGAATTGGTCAACTTCCGGATGGTGGAGAAGTCATTATTAAGTCAGTAGATCACAAACATTATGTACATATTCTGGTTGAAAATACCGGAACATATACCCCAACAGAAAAAGATTCAGAAGAAACTGGCATTGGATTAGAGAACTCGCACAGGAGGTTAGCCTTATTGTACGGGAAATTTGCACGCCTTCGGATAGGAGCCACCAGCAATGGAACGGTAATGGCTCGATTAGTAATTCCAAAAAACTTTAAGAAAGATGAGAACCTTGATTATTGATGACGAGCGATTGGCGCGTAAAGAATTGCAAAGTTTGTTAAAGGATTTTGCCCACATTGAAGTGATTGGAGAATGCTCTAATGCGGAGGAAGCCAAAAAGAAAATTGAGCAACTTCACCCAGAGCTAATATTCCTGGATATTCAGATGCCTGGTAAAACAGGATTTGAGCTTTTGGAAGATTTGGAATATATGCCAAAGGTTATTTTTTGTACGGCGTATGACGAATTTGCCATTAAGGCTTTTGAGGTTAACGCCCTGGATTACCTGGTTAAACCTGTAGAGGTTGCAAGGCTAGAGCAGACCATTAAAAAGTTGGTTGACGATGAGGAGCAGGGTGAGGGACCAACCCGGGAATTGTACGAGAAGTTGGAAGAAGACGACCAGATCTTTTTAAAGGATGGGGAGAAATGCTGGTTTGTACAACTTAAGGATGTTAAGTTGTTTGAATCCGAAGGGAATTATGTCCGGGTCTTTTTTAAGGATCAAAAACCCCTTATTCTAAAAAGTTTAAATAACCTGGAAACGCGGTTAGACGGAAAAGTCTTTTTTAGGGCGAACAGAAAGCACCTTATTAACCTCAAATGGGTTGTTAACATTGAGTCCTGGTTCAATGGGGGACTTCAGGTAGAGCTCAAGGACGGAGAGAAAATTGAAATTTCAAGAAGGCAATCAGCAAAATTCCGCGATTTAATGAGCCTTTAGTCGCTTGTTTGATGGATGGTTTTACCTTTGTGCAAAATTGAAACCATGCGCTTAATAGAAACCATACCCCACGAGCGGTTTACCATTCAACTTTTTTCTTGGAATGGAAAGTATATTCTGAAAATTGAATTAGATAAATACGAGCAGGTATATAAAATTGGCGAGTCGGAAGTAATGGGGATTGATGATTTAAAAAGCATCTTAACTCCTACCTTTTTACAAGCGGTTTTAAAACAATTTGTGGATATGCGCACGTTGTGGCTCAACTCTATTCAAGCCATTATCATTTAATTCCCCACCATATTTATGTTAATTTCCCGGAAAAAAAAGGAAGAGAATATTGCCGAATATGTGTTGTACATGTGGCAATTAGAGGACTTAATCCGCAGCCTTAATATGGATGCAGAACCGCTAATTGATCTCTTAGTTGATCAGCAGGATTTGGATTTAGAATTAAAGGAAGAAATGCGGGTTTGGTACCGCAAATTGGTTCAACAAATGAAAGATGAAGGTTTGGTGGAAAAAGGCCACCTGTCTGAAGTTTTGGAAGTGTTGAGCGAATTAGAAATGTTGCATCAAACTATGTTGGGGATTCTCAACCATGCACCCTATATAGCCGAGCATGAAAAAGTAAAAGACATTCTGGAGGAAGCGCGTAAGAAAATGGACGAGCTTCAAGGAGGAGAAGTAGAATGTGGATTACTTATTATGTATGGGGTTCTGACACTTCGCCTCAAGAAACAAACCATTAATAAAGAAACAGAAGTTGCCAGTGGAAACATAGCTTCTTGGTTAGGGCTATTGGCAGGGCATTTTATTAAAATGAAATCAGGTGATTGGAATGTTGGAATGAGTTAAATTAATTCCGAAAAAAATTGCAATAAAAAAAAAGCCCCGATTATTATCGGGGCTTTTTTTATGAAAGTAATAGTTGAAGTAATTATACTTTGGTTGCTTTTTTCAGCAAAATCTGCTTTTGTTTCCAGCTTTCCAATTGGTGTTCTACTTGTTTAACCTTTTGTTCCGCTTCTTTATAAAGAGGGCTAGAACCTCCATTTCCGAAGAAAGAAAGGTTGTTTTCGAATTTACCAAGTGTTTCTGCAAGGGCACTTACTTTTTCTGCAATAAAGCGCCGCTCATTGGCCACAAGTTCTTCTTTGTTATCTGCACCATCAAAACTTTCCAAACGGGCCATAAACTTGCTGTGTTCCAATTCTTCGGCAGATATACCTAGGGAATCGTACTGCAGGTCCATTGCTTTTTGGTAAGCCCCTTGGATGCGGTCCATGTCCTTGCGAGGAATGCGTCCTAATTGGTTCCACTTTTTAGTGAACTCATTTAGTTTTTCAATTACCGCATCTTTTTCACCGCCAGTTTTTAATCCTTCGATTTCGGCAAGAAGAGCTTCTTTGTTTTTCAGGTTTCCGCTAAACTCCTCATCCATTTTACTGAAATGAGCTGTTTTCGCATCAAAAAACGAATTACATGCTTCGCGGAAATTTTTCCAAAGAACTTGTTCTTCCTTTTGACGAGCTGGACCCACTTTTTTCCAATCGGCTTGTAGGCGAATTAGTTTTTCAGAAGTATCCTTCCAATCCGTGTTGTCCTTTAGTGCTATGGCCTTTACAATAAGAGCCTCTTTGAGTTTCTTGTTGTTGTCTTGCTTTCCTTTTTCTACATCGTAGAAAGCCTGTTTTGCTTCAAAGAAAGTATCACAAACTTGGCGCAATTCAGCCCAAATTTCCTCATTTTCTTTTCTAGGGCCAGGGCCAATAATTTTCCACTTTTCCTGTATTTCCTTCACCTTGTCGGTGCTGGCCATCCATTCTTTGTGATTTTTATTGGCAGAAAATTTAATTTGTCCCAATTGCTCCAATAAGGCTTTTTTAGCTTCCAAATTGGATGCTCTTTCTGCTTTAAGGACCTCGAAGTGGGCTTTTAATTTTTCGTAAACAGCATCTGCTGCTTTTGAAAATTCTGCTTTAAGTCCATCGTACAAATCGCGAGAAACAGGTCCAATTTCGAACCATTCCTTCTGAAGTTGTTTAATCGACAAATCCACCTCCTTTAAATCACCATCCAAATCCAAAGCTTGGATTTTTGCGATAATTTCCTTTTTGGTTTCCAAGTTTTTCTTCAAATCAAATTCCCGCAATTCCCGGTAAATTTTGATATCGTAATAAAACTTTTCAACCGCTTGGTGGTAGGCAGAAAGGATTTCTTGATGTACATCTCCAGGAACACGACCGATGGCTTCCCATTTGGCCTGTAGATCCTTGAATTGCTCAAAAGCTTTTCCGATGTGCTCCTCGTTATCCGTGATTTCAGCAACACTGGCAAGAATGGACTTTTTATGCTTTAGGTTTTCTCTTTCCTCTGCAGCACGTTCCTCTTGCTTTTGTATTTTAATCTCTCTGTATTCTTTGTACAGGTCATCGAAACTTTGATCTAATGGATCAACGGTTGGCTCAAAGTCCTCCCTTTGGTTCTCTTCAATTTCAAGAAAAGTTGCCAATTCCTTTTCGCGTAATTCCTTCCGCGCGTCATTGAATTTCTTTCCCAAGTCCTTTAACTCTTTGTCAAGTTCAGGGGAGAATTCAGTCTTAAGTAGTTCGGTAAACCGAGTAGTAATTTCCTGTTTCATGGGAAACAAAATTTTCAAAAAATGAGCTACAAATGTATATGTTTTGGCCAACTAGGCACCATCAAATCCTAAGCAAGTTTGGACTGAAGTAATTTTAACCGATCTGGGAAATTAGTGATAATTCCATCTACACCCCAATTCAATAACTTAATCATATCCTCCTCTTTATCTACTGTCCATACCATCACTTTTTTTCCTTGTTTTTGAATGCGCCCAACGTCTTGCTCCTTTAAAATTTTAAGCGAAGGGTTCACTGCTTCGGCTAAACTAGACATTTCAGGGTAACCCCAACGTGGAATTCGGTCAACAAATAAGGGGAGCACCGTACTTTTATAGTTGATTAGGTGGAATAACCGGAACCGGGAGTCCATTTGTTTTAGCCGTACCAACATAGATCTGTTAAAGGATTGTAAAACAACCCAGTCCCATGCATTGTGTTTCTGAATTATGTTTTTAAGGTTGAGTAAAAACCCCCATTGCACCGTCAGTGAGCCTTTTAATTCCAGCAGTAAAACACATCGGCCCTTTATGGCTCCTAATACTTCGTTTAAGGAGGGGATTTTTTCTCCTGCATATTGTTCTGAAAACCAGGATCCAGCATCCAGTTTTTTGAGTTTTTGATAATTCGAATTAAAAATCCGGCCTTTACCGTCAGTGGTTCTGCCTAAAGTTTCATCATGGAAACAAACAATTACACCATCCAAACTCTGGCGCAAATCGGTTTCTATCCAATCGGCTCCTTGTTGGAGGGCCAATTCAAAGGCTGCCAAGGTGTTTTCTGGAGCTTGTCCCGAGGCCCCACGGTGGGCTATGTTGAGTGTATTTTTCAGTTTCTGAAACGGAGTTGGTTTTTATAATTGCTCGGCTGGTCAATTCCTTGGATCATGTCGCTAAACTTACCTCTAAATTTTTCGTATTCCTCCAACCAGCTTATTGCTGCATTTAAGTTACCGAGTTTTTCTTGAATAATGGCCAAATTATATGCGGATCTTCTTTTGGTTTTGTCATCCCCGTCATGATACATGATTAAAAAATGAGCAAAGGCTTTGTCCCATTGCTTTTCTACAACCAAATGATGCCCTTTTTTGAACGAATCCCCCTTGGTGAAAAAAGTACGATGTACAGTTCTCGGCTTTTCATAAAACAAAGCGGCAATTTTGTATCCCAATTGGTCTTGGAGTTTTCGCTGCAAATCCGCCTCATCCGGAAGTTGTTTTTCATTTTCGGCTCTGGTAACCCCATCCAATTCTTTAAAAAACACCTCAGAATTACTCTCAGAATAAAATAATGTTCCATCGGCAGCGTAAATTCCTTTCACAATTGCCCCAACTTCCATTGTGTAGCTTGTGTGGATAAAATCGCCCCTTTTTTCCGTCGATTTTTTGGTGTGTTTTTTCTCAGGATGGGCATAAAACTGGCTAATCCAGATTATTGCACCCACAGAATTGTCGGCACATAGGAGTTGAATTTTTTCCAATTCTCGGGCATTTAATTCAGCACCTTTTATATCAATATAACCTGGAATTGTAATTACCCGAGGGAATTGTTGCGATAGTAAAAGGCCTTCTTTTGCAGCTGGTCCCACAATGGCAAATGAACTTAATTGTTCCTGCTCAAACTCCTTTCTTGCAGGTGTGGTAATGCTTCCGTGGTTTTCAATGTTGCAATTTCCTGTGGCAATACCAAGTGCTTTTACCCGGAAGTCGACGGGAGCTGGTGCCGGTTCCATGTAGTTGATTTGCATGTTGGATGTTGCGCAGGAAACACAACCAAGTAATAGGATTAAGTACCCGAAATTTCTTTTTTTCATAGGAACAAATTAACAATTCTCAAAATAAAGGGTAAATGGTACGGTAAAAGCCAATACTTTTGCGCCGCTTTACACCAATTTTATGGAATTAAGAAATATAGCAATTATTGCCCACGTTGACCACGGAAAAACTTCTTTGGTTGATAGAATGATCGAGGTTGGAAAAATCTTCAAAGATCACCAAAAGAAGGATGAGTTAATCATGGATTCAAACGACCTCGAAAGAGAGCGTGGTATCACGATTACCTCAAAAAACGTTTCTGTGAACTACAAGGGAGTTAAAATCAATGTTATTGATACTCCTGGTCACGCCGATTTTGGTGGTGAGGTAGAGCGTGTACTTAACATGGCAGATGGAGTTCTTTTATTGGTAGATGCTTTTGAAGGTCCAATGCCTCAAACTCGTTTTGTACTAAAAAAGGCCTTGGAATTAGGGAAAAAAGTAGTGGTTGTTGTTAACAAAGTTGACAAGCCAAACTGTACTCCTGATATTGCTCAAGAAAAGGTTTTCGACTTGATGTTCCAATTGGATGCATCGGAAGATCAGTTGGATTTCCCAACACTTTTTGGTAGTGCGAAGGAAGATTGGTTCGGAAAAGACTGGAAAAAGAAGGAAGAAAATATTTTCCCATTGTTGGATGCAGTTTTGGAACACGTTCCTGCACCTTCTACACCAGAAGGAAATACACAAATCCAGATTACTTCTCTAGATTTCTCCAGCTTTGTTGGACGTATCGCCATTGGGCGTTTGCACCGTGGGGTTTTGAAAGAAGGACAAAATATTTGTTTGGTAAAACGCGATGGAACTAAAGTAAAAGGAAAGTTAAAAGAACTTTTTGTTTACAATGGTTTAGAGCGTGCACGTGTTGAATCTGTTCAGCAGGGTGACATTTGTGCCATTGTAGGTTTGGAGAATTTTGACATTGGAGATAGCGTTTGTGACGCCGAAGATCCAGAGCCAATGACTCCTATCTCTATTGATGAGCCAACTATGTCAATGGTGTTTACCATTAACGACTCTCCATTCTTTGGAAAGGAAGGGAAGTTTGTAACATCTCGCCACATCAACGATCGTTTAACCAAAGAATTAGAGAAAAACTTGGCACTTCGTGTTGAGCGCTCTGCTGATTCTGCGGATATTTTCACTGTGTTTGGACGTGGAGTACTTCACTTGTCTGTATTGATTGAAACAATGCGACGCGAAGGGTACGAATTGCAAGTTGGACAGCCACGTGTAATCGTAAAGGAAATTGACGGAGTAAAATCTGAGCCAGTTGAAGAATTGACTGTAGATATTCCGGAAGCTCATTCTGGGAAAGCCATTGAAATGGTAAACCAAAGAAAAGGAGAGATGTTGAATATGGAACCAAAAGGGGAACGTATGATCATTGAATTCGAAATTCCTTCTCGTGGTATTATTGGTTTGCGTAACCAATTGATTACAGCAACAGCTGGAGAGGCAATTATGGCTCACCGTTTCAAAGAATTCCAGCCTTACAAAGGTGAAATCGTAAAAAGAATCAATGGTTCTATGATTTCTATGGAAACTGGAAACGCTTTTGCTTATTCCTTGAACAAATTGCAGGAAAGAGGAAGTTTCTATATTGAAGCTGGAAACGACGTGTACGAAGGACAAGTTATTGGAGAAAATAGCCGCCAAGGAGACATGGTAGTTAACGTAACCAAAGCTAAACAACAGTCTAACGTACGTTCTTCTGGTGCTGATGATAAAGTGAAATTGATCCCACCAGTGAAGTTTACTTTGGAAGAAGCGTTGGAATACATCCAAGGAGATGAGTACGTAGAGATTACGCCATTATCCATGCGTTTGCGTAAGATTATCCTGAAAGAATCTGGACGTAAAAGAAACTAGTATATGTAGGTTTCGACCTATCTAATTTATATTCAAAACCCGCTAACTGATTTCAGTTAGCGGGTTTTTTGTTTCCAACAAGTGCGTTAAGTTTTCTAGTGTTTTCCTGTGGGTTTGCCAGTTCTGGTAGGGTATAATATATTATTTGTGCGCCAATCAGAAAACAACTTCTTGGTCCCGTTCTAAGGAACGGAAGTTCAAATTTGGGAGAGGTGAAAAAGGTGGCTGAGTTATCTGGGCTTATTTATGGGTGACCACTTTTTGCTAGTGTTTCGGGATATTATTAGTCAATATAAAATGAATTTTTGACGGGAAAAAGAATGGGTTAATTAGGCTTGATTGTTATTAAGTGTTGGTTTTGTATTTGTAGGATCAAAAATGTATCATCATTTTTGGTCGAACCAAATATTGTTTAAAAGCAGAATAGGTTTGAATATTTGAAAAGCATATTCCCATTAATCCTTGGCCCCAAGGGAATTATTATATTTTGGTACAGGACCAAGATCAATTGTTAGGAGTTCACTCTTTTTATAATAAGTAATTATGAAAAAGGTAGTTAATAAACACGATATTTTTCCTATTGCCTTATTGTTTGGTTTTTTCGGGTTGCTTAATTCAGGACTCCAAGCACAAAGTGGTCAGCTATTTGTGGATACTACAGCAAATTGGATAACAACTCACATTGGTTATGAAGAACATCCAGATTCAATATGGGAGGGCTTATTTGAAAGGCTTTATTTTTTTGAAGGTACAGCAATCTTGGATGGGGTGGAATATCAAATTATCAAATCGACTTGTAGTTATCGCTATTGGGTAGACAATGCTGGTTCCCATGAAGAAACTCACAGGTGTGACACCATGGTTAATGCCTATATCCGGGAGGTCGGTTTGTCTTTCAGGGAAAGGTGCAGGGCATGCAAAAGCTAGGTGCAAAAGATTGGCCCGCCGGATTGTACTTGGTTCACTGGGTAAGTGATAGGGGTACAAGGGTGGCTAAGGTTGTTTTGGAGGAGTAAATAATAATATAGTAAGATATAAACGGGAACTTAGGTTCCTTTTTTTTGTCTCGGAAAACATAAAATAGAATACCTAGCTGAAAGAAAGGGCCGAAGGAAGCTAAGCCCATTTCATTAATGGGAAAAAAGTACCCATTATTTTTAGGAATCAGAAAAAGCTTTTTATAGATTTAAATCGAGCTCAGAATAATACCCCAAATCCTTTTTTGCAATCAACTTGGTTAACAAGGAAATTTGCCCAATGTGGTAGGAGAAATGTTCCAATACATGAATAATTGCTGCCGCATTGGATTTGGTAAAACCCTGAATTTCTATTTCCAGGTGCAAATCCAATTGGTCCAGCCGGTGTAGTTCTGGGAGGAGCCAGTTTTTTAAAGCAACATACCGGTCCAGTAATTCCGATTTTTTTAGATCATTCCTGTCAAACTCCCAGTTTCGGTTGCGCGCATAGGGGAGGCCTAAAACCCCGTTTCCCAGCCATTGACTAATATTCCCTATTAAATGGACGATCTGATTGCCTATGGGCGTAATTTGGGTATTAGGACTCGCATAAAGATCATTGTCACTGATGGCATTCAGGCAAATTTGAATTCGCTCAAGTCCTTCCTCAAATAAATGGAACTGCACGATGCTGGAAAATGTGGACATAAAAAAACCGCTTTAGAGAACTAAAGCGGTTAAATTAATATAATTAGATAAAATGGTTTAGTCGTTGATGGTTAAATCGAACGTCTGAACCGCAGTATGAAATTTAGAGTTCGTTACCGACAACATTAGGGTGTAGGTAGTTGGTCTAAGGATACTTGGTAAATTGTAAATGCCCAAGGATTTTAGATTTAATGAGGATGAAGCTGGGCTTAATACCACCGATTTAGCGTATTCGCTGTTACCATCTTTAGCAATAATTTCAACATTTACTTGGATTAGGTCTTCTCCGTTAGGGTCAGTTACGGTACCAATAAATTCGAGATTCCCCTCTGCTGTAGAATAAACACGTCTACCAGCTAATCCCGGGGCAATGGCTGTTACATCAATAACAGGCATGTCAGGGTGGGTAATAATTAGGTTGTAATTAAGGGACTTACTTTCATTTCCTGCAACATCGGTACAGAAGGTTTCAATTCTGTAGGCTCCTGCAATGGACGATTCCGACAAAACAACAATCTGTTCAGTAGATTGCTTTTCACCTGATACTTCAAACTTATTCGCGTAATACACGGAAAATTGAGGAAGAAGGTTGATGTTTTTTTGACCTTGAAAACCAGAACGCAATAAAAATTCAGCGGAACTAAGATCCCGGTCATCTTCATAAATTGCTTTTAAGGTAACAAAACCACCTAGGGAGAATGTTTGTTCCGGTTCGGTGCTGTCGTTTACCACAAAACTCTTGATGGTAGGTCGTTCGTTATCGTATTTAGAACAGGAAGAAAATCCCAGTAGTGTGGCAAAAGCAATAATTGCAATACCTCTCATAGCATTAATTTTGGGTTAAAAATAAAAGAAAGTTTGGAATCACTCCCCTTTTATTGATTCTATTTTTTGGATAAATTCCTTGTGGAACAATCCATTGGACGCAATTGTCTCTTTTCCGAAGACAGAATACTCCTTTCCGGAAAAACAACTTAGCTGTCCTCCAGCCTTTTGTAGGATGTAAGATCCACCTGCCACATCCCAAGGATTAAGGCCATATTCAAAGAATAAATCGAACTTTCCTTCTGCCACATAAACCAAGTCTAGGGCTGCGCTACCTAGCCTTCTTATCCCTCTGCAACTCCCGAGTAAATCGGCGAATAGAGCCACATAAAGTTCTTGTATTTCGAAGTTGTCATATGGGAAACCGGTGGCTAATAATCCGTGATCTAAAGAGGGGGTATTGGAAACATGAATAGCTTTATTTTCTTTAAAAGCACCTTCCTTTTTTTCATGGGCCCAATAACTTTTTGCGTTGGGAATGTCATGAACTACGGCAAGAACCACCCCTTTTGCTTCACTCCACAAGGCAATTGAAATGCTATATACGGGAATTCCGTGACTAAAATTGGTAGTACCGTCAATGGGATCAATAATCCAATTCCAATCCGCAGACTTTTCTCCGCTTCCTTCTTCGGCAATGAAACCAGCCTCAGGTAAAATAGCACCCAGTCCTTCCACTAATTTTTGCTCCGCAGCAATATCCACTTCGGTAACCAGGTTGTTGAAAAATTTGGTTTCGGTCTTAAATCCCTTTTCCTTAAAATCTTCAATAAAAATCCCCACTTTTTGAACCAATTCTAGTACGGGGTTAATAATTTGGGAAGTATCCATTAGGTGGGAATTAATTCCTCAGATCGCATATAACAACCTGGGTCTATTTTGTCGTACGAAACATCAAAAAACTGATTGGCTTTAGCCGCATCATAGGGAGCTCTGATTTTTACGTAGTTTTCCGTAAACCCGTACATAAAACCATCTTGCTCGTGATCTTCAAAAAGCACTTTACCTCTTTTTCCTACTTGTTCTTCGTAAAAATTGCGCTTCAGTTTTTCCGATAATAGTTGCAACTTTTTACTGCGCTCCGTTCTGAGAGGCATAGGCACAATGTCTTCTTTTCTTACTGCGGTTGTGTTGGCTCTTTCGCTATAGGTAAATACATGCAGGTAAGAAACCCTAAGGTCAGCCAAGTAAGCGTAGGTTGTATTAAAGTCTTCTTCCGTTTCACCCGGAAAACCAACAATAACATCAACGCCAATACACGCATTGGGCATTAACTCCTTAATTCGTGCAACCCGGTTGCTGTACAATGCAGTGTCGTATCTCCTGCGCATTTGGCGTAGCACCTCATCAGAGCCTGATTGTAAGGGGATATGGAAGTGAGGAACAAAGGCCCTCGAAGCAGCACAAAACTGGATTATTTCGTCGCTCAAAAGGTTGGGCTCTATGGATGAAATCCGAAAGCGAGAAATGCCTTCTAATTTATCTAATTCTTGAATTAACTCGAAAAAGTTGGATTCGTGCCCTTTCCCAAAATCACCAATATTAACGCCGGTTAAAACAACCTCTTCGGCTGGACTATTTTCTATTTCTTGAGCTACCTTTAAGGTTTCCGGAATAGAAGCACTTCTGCTACGTCCACGCGCTAAAGGAATAGTACAAAAGGAGCAAAAATAATCGCAGCCATCTTGGACCTTCAAAAATGTTCTGGTTCTTTCTCCAATGGAGTATCCTGGGACAAATTCTTTTACATATTTTATTTCCCCGGTTCTGATAGTACCTTGTTCTTCAATGGAGCTTTTGTCGAGATGTTCAATGATGTTGAATTTTTCATTGGCACCCAAAACCAAGTTAACCCCTTCAATGTTGGCAATTTCTTGGGGCTTTAATTGGGCGTAACAACCAATAACTACAATAAAGGAGTTGGTGTTGATACGTTTGGCTCGACGGACAATATTCCGGCATTTTTTATCGGCGTTGTCGGTAACGCTACATGTGTTGATAACAAATACATCTGGGCTTTCCGTGAAATCCACTTTGGCATATCCAGCATTTTCGAACAGTCTTCCTATGGTAGACGTTTCGGAAAAATTTAACTTACACCCCAAAGTGTAAAAGGCCACTTTTTTGAAATCAATCATAATGAGCAAAATTAATAGGTTTCCTGCGATTTTGGGGCTTTTCTGTTGGGCTTTTCTTCTCGGATGTAATTCTGAAAAAAAGGAGACCAATTCAACAATGGTTTTTTATTACAACGAGGCAGCGGGGATATCGTCTCTAGACCCCATTCAAGCACGTAACCAGGAGAATATCTGGGCGGTAGATCAACTCTTTAGCCGACTTTTTAGATTTAATTCGGACCTAAAAATTGAAGGTGATTTAGCGGAGAAGTGGGTTTTCGAAAATCAGGAATGGACCATTTCTATTAAAAAGGGGGTGCAATGGCATTCTGCCACCCCGCAATTAGGCACAGTTCTGGCCTCAGATGTGGCATTTTCCTTGGAACGCCTACGTAACCCCAAAAATGCATCTGCAGGAGCGTGGGTGTTGGACCAGGTAAGTGAAATAACGGTTCAGGATTCCTTAACGCTCAAGATTAAAGTAAAGGAGTTTCACCCTGCCTTTCTGTCCTTGCTGGCCATGAGTTATTGCAGTGTAGTCCCCGAAAAATATGTGGAAATACACGGCGATAAATTTGGTGCTTTCCCCATAGGTTCTGGTCCTTTTCAGTTTTTTCAATGGCGGAGGAATAGCGCTTTAGTTTTCCATAAAAACCCCAATTATTATGAACGGGATTCTACAGGAGCCTCATTGCCTTATTTGGATGCGGTAGTGGTAAAGTTTGTCCGCGACAACATGGCAGTGGTTCGCGAAATCCAAAAAGGGGAGATGCACATGTTGTCTGGCCTGGATGGCGATTTAATCCGGTGGGTGAATAAAGACAGTAACCTGGTTTTGTTAAAAGGCCCCTACTTAAAAACGGACTACATAGGTGTAAACACAGAGTCGCCCAAAAAAGCCTTGCAGTCGGCTGACTTTAGAAAGGCATTAAACTTTGCTTTGGATAAAAAACGGATGATTGCTTTTTTAAAGAACGGAATCGGAATTCCTGCCCATTCGTCCATGGTCCCGGATGCATTAAGCCCCATTTCCGCTGGGAGAGTGAGTTCCTATAATTTGGATTCGGCCAAGTTTTATTTAGCGAGGGTGGATACTACGTGGTATCAAGATACAGAGTTTGAATTGGCAACCACAGCAGGATACACCCAATTGTGCGAGTGGATTCAGGGTCAATGGCAGCGGATTGGTATAAAGATTAAGGTCAATGTACTTCCATCGTCCATCCACCGCCAACGTGTGGCAGAAGGACAAGTGGATCTTTTCAGGAAAAGTTGGATCGCTGATTTTCCGCACCCCGAGAATTTCTTGATGTTATATGCAAGTGGTCAAAAAGCCCCCAAAGGCCCAAACTACACGCGATTTCACAGCGCTGAATTTGATGCAGAATATAGCCAACTCTTTAATCCAATTGGCCAAGTGGATTATATACGAATGGACCAAATTGTAGCTCAAGAATTGCCAGCCATTCCTTTGTTTTATGATCAGGTTACTCGGTGTTTGTCGCCCAAAGTCCAGGGCTTAAACATTAACGCCTTAAATAGCCTGGATTTGCGGAAGGTGAAGGTGTTGGATTAGGGGAAAGGGCTTTTTGGGAGGTTGCTTTTTTGCAATAATAGTACTATGGCCAATCTGGGTGATGGAATGAATTGGTGTGATATAAGGACGAAGTGTTTTTTTAGCTAAACGAACAAAAAATAAATTGTAAATTGAATAGATTACCAAATCGCGTAACTTTGTAGCAAATGGCAGCGGCAGAACAAATAAAAAGTTTAATCAAATCGTTTGGGGATGGAGATGAATCTCGATTCTTTGCTACGGCTATGCAAATTGCAGCTTCTGAGGCAAGAAAGGGCCATACTACTTTTGCACAAGAACTAAAAAAGTTAATTGAACGAGCAAAAAAGGGGCGTTCAAATTCATTTTTAGATGGTGC
>JBLHJD010000003.1:0-40570 GCA_047618705.1 Luteibaculaceae bacterium | reverse complement strand
TCGGACAAACTTGCAGTATGTTAACACGGATTTGACGAAAAAAATCATGTTGGTTACATCTTTGCATCCATCAGAGGGTAAAACGTTAACCTCCACCAATTTAGGTTACATGCTTGCTAAAGGTGGCAAGAAAATATTGTTGCTCGATTTGGATTTGCACAAACCTAATGTGCATAAAACTCTGGGTATTAAAAATACCGAAGGGATATCCAACTTTTTGATTTCGGAAGACAAAGCATTTTTAGACTACGCAATAAACTACGGTGACAATTTCGATGTAATTACCTCTGGACCTATTCCACCAAATCCGTCTGAATTAATTATGGTTCCTAAGCTTATGAAAGCCATAAATGCTTCTGATGGGTATGATTTAGTCATTATTGACACCCCTCCTATGATGGCGCTAACAGATGCTAAATATTTAATGAATTTCACCTCCTTTAATATGGTTGTGATGAATGCCCAAATGACCAATAATCAAGCTGTTAGACGGGTTGTTGAGTTGTTGGAGGATTCTTCTGTTTCTGGAGCTACCCATTTACTGCTTAATGGTATGAAATCCAAGAAGTGGAAATATGGCTATGGCTACGGTTATGGCTACGGTTATGGCTACGGTTATGGATACGGTTATGGTAAAGGGTATGGGAAGGATTAAAAAGTGACAAATATTTCGATCAAAGCAAGGTTTGGAAAGTGGGATAATATCCTTTTTCGTTTGAGGTCGAAACTATTCCATCAAAAATGAAATCATTGGAGGGAGACGCCAATAATTATAAATAATTTTAATCGCTTGAGTTCATTGGTGACTATGATTAATTGGTTGGAAAAGTCTGGATTCCGGAACATTTTTATAATTGACAATGCTAGTACGGATCCTAAATTATTGGATTGGTATGCATCAACGGCGCATCCGGTCTACCGTTTAGATAGGAATGTTGGGCACGAAGCACTTTGTAAAACGCATGTATTTCAACGATTTCAAAAGGGCTTTTACGTCCTTAACGACCCTGATTTACAGCCAATTCAGAAGGTTCCAGATGATTTTTTGAAATACTTTTACGAAGTACTTGAAAGGAATGCTAGCTTTAATAAAACTGGGTTTGGGCTAAAAACGGATGATATCCCTGACTGGTTTCCTCAAAAAAAAGAGGTTATTCGTTGGGAGAACAACCTGAATCAGGTGGAAATTGAACCAGGGGTTTGGGAATCGAAAATCGATACTACTTTTGCCCTGTACCGACCTGGTGTGATGTTTCAACAATGGGAACATACGCTCAGAACGGCGGGAGATTTGGAATTAAGACATTTGCCGTGGTATGAAAATCCCCAAAAATTAAATACCGAGGAAGAGTACTATTATAACCCCTGTGGTATTTTTAGTTCTTGGGTTAATTCAGTAAAGGGAAAGGACGATCGTTACAGTATAGAAGGAAATGGATGAATTAGGAATTGTAATTACCTCAAAGAAAACATATTGGGATTTTAATTGGAGAGCCATTTGGAACGCACGGGATTTAGTACGGGTTTTTATTTACCGGGATTTTACGGCACGCTTTAAGCAGACCATTTTGGGACCTCTTTGGTTTGTGATTTCCCCCCTATTAATGTCCTTCATTTATACTTTTGTATTTAATACCGTTGCGGGTATTCCAACTGACGGCATGCACCCATTGGTGTTTTATTATGGCGGGATATTAGGGTGGAACTATTTTGCTGCGGGGTTAAATTCATCGGCTAATATTTTTATTAGTAATTATGGTCTGTTTAGTAAAGTCTACTTCCCTCGCCTAATTAGTCCGATTGCAGCATTGTTTTCAAATGGCCTACAATTTCTCATTCAATGGCTGACCTTTTATTTACTTTGTTTAGCACTTTGGTTAAATGGATCAGAATTTCAATTAGGTTGGGAGGCGGTTTTTATTCCATTATTAGTAATTCCTTTGGCCCTGCTCGCCTTTGGATTTGGGTCCATTATTTCTTCAGTCACGGTTAAATACCGAGATTTAAATCATTTATTAAGCTTTGGAGTCCAATTGTGGATGTACGCCACTCCTATTGTATATCCATCTAGTAAATTACCTCCAAAATTTGCTTTCATAGCTGAATTTAATCCTGTTGCCCCATTTATTGAAACCATCCGGTTTTGCCTTTCTGGGATAGGGGTAATTCCATGGAGGGGTTTATTAATTGCAAGTATTATTACAGTGCTAGTTACTTTTCTTGGCTTGCTGGTTTTTAATAGAGTTGAGAAGGATTTTATAGATGTCGCTTAAATGAAAAAGGCCATAGTTATTGAAGGATTAGGTAAGAAATACCAAACAGGAGAATTCGGATCTGCAAGTCTCGCTGCTGACTTAAAACGATTTTCGGCAAAAATAAGAGGGAAGGAAAACCCTTTAACGAAGATAGGAGAGGGCAGTTATAGTCCCCAGGATTTTTGGGCACTTAGGAATTTAAATTTGGAGATATCAGAAGGTGAAATTTGGGGAGTATTGGGTAAGAATGGTGCAGGAAAATCAACCTTGCTTAAAATATTATCAAGGGTTACTATCCCAACGGAAGGTAGCATAAGAATCCAAGGTAAATTAGCCAGTTTATTGGAGGTTGGTACGGGTTTTCATCCAGAAATGACTGGACGAGAAAACATCTTTATGAATGGCGTTATCCTTGGAATGAAACGGAAGGACATCCAAAGGCAATTAGACGAAATTGTGGACTTCGCTGGTGTAGGCCCTCATTTGGATACTCCTGTGAAGCGGTATAGTAGCGGAATGTATATCCGACTAGGGTTTGCAGTTGCCGCGCATTTAAACCCAGATATTTTAATTGTAGATGAGGTATTGGCCGTCGGTGATGCTGAATTTCAAAAAAAAGCCATTGGCAAAATGAAGGATGTGAGTACCGGGCAAGGAAGAACGGTGCTTTTTGTTAGCCACAATATGGGCAGCATTAAATCCTTATGCAATAAAGGTTTGTTTTTGGACAAAGGTCAGATGGGGTTCCAGCAATCTTTTGAAATTGATCACGCCATCCAGGCTTATGTTGGTTTGGGTGAATTTAAATTGGGTGAACCGTTTTCTGTTAAAAAGGAGGATTACGAAGTCTTTTTATTAAAATGGGAAAGTGAGAATTACGAAGTAGAAGGTGTTTTTTCAGAGGATGAACCCTTTAGTCTTCTGATGGACTTTGTTTGTAAGCGAAAGTTGGAACGTTTTGGAATGACTTTTTGTGTAAGCGATGCGGAAGGATTACGATTGTTTAGTTTTAGTACAAAGGAATTAGGGATTAAAATTGAGGATGGGAAGCGCATCAAATTAAAGTTTGATGTTCCCGCGAAGTTTATGAATTTTGGGGAATATACCCTGAGCCTCCATTTTGTTTACCTTGGAGCTAATGAGTCAGATATTTATGACCAAATCTCACCATTTAAAGTGGTAATTGGTAAGCGCGAAATTGGCCATTGGATGGGAAAAGAGCCGGGATTGGTACGGCCAAAATTGGATTGGACAAAAAAAATACTTAGTTAGTTTTTTGGGGTTGAATTAAGGGATAAATGGAAAATAGCGTTTTCAAGTGGATGAATAATTGCTCACCAATATCGAGACAAAAATTATTGTGGTTATTTATCGTAATATACCCTTTGCTCTTTTTGTTTCAAGGAGGAGATTTAACGGATACAGGTTTTTTAACTACGGAATACCATTTCTTTTTTGATTATTATGAGGAAAATGGATTTTTGGACCTTAAAACCGTTTTTACTTATTTTTTAGGAGCTAGTCTACTGAAGGTTTTTGGCCAAATCATATTCTTGAAAATAAGCTATTATTTCCTTGTTTTGGGAACTGTTTATATGGTTTATTGGGGGCTTAAGCCCAAATTTGAAAAAAAACATGTTTTGTTGTTTGCCCTTTTCGTTGGGGAGGTTTTTTGTGTTCGTTGGACTCATTTCACCTTAGATTATGACGTGTTGTCCCTTTTCCTATTAACAGGTTCGGCTGTTCTATTTAGCGCAAACTTAGGACGAAGAAATAATGCTATTTTATTTTTGTCCGCATTTTTTGCAGCTCTTTCCATTTTTACAAGAATACCCAATGTGTTGGTAGTTGGAGTTTTTCTTATTTATTCTATTTTGGAAAATATCCCTCCTATTAACAAGGAAAAACCTAGGGAATATAGATTCCTTAAGTTCTTTCTGTTTTTATTTATAAATCTGGCATTACTCAATTTCATTTTGTTCATCTGCATTGGTGGGAAAGCTTTTTTTGAAAGTGTTTCTTTACTTTTTAGTTCTGGTCAAGGGGAGACAGCGGACGGGGTGGGATACTCACTAAAAAATCTTTGGAGCATTTATTGGAATGATGGATTAATAGCAATTCGCTATGCATTGATTATGTTTTTTGTTTTTCCATTTTTTGGCGGAATAAAATCAAAAAAAATTGGGCAATTTGTGACGATTGGGGTTTTCCTGTTTTTATTGCTGTACAAGGATCTAAAATATCAATATTCATATGATCATATCAATAAATATATTTACCTCGGTGGCATTTTAGTTTTTACATTTTTCTGGATGTTAGATGTAATCAAGAATAAAGGGAAAGAACGAGTAAATGCTTTAATTGCACTCGGATTTGGTCTGAGTCTGGCGCAAATGGCCGGTACAAACACAGGTTTAGCGCTCAAAATGGGGTACATGTCCATATTTATGTTCCCCGTGGTTTTTCTTTACTTCGAACAAAAAAAAGATCTTAGCTTTTCCTCCATTTACTTTTCTTGGAAGCCGATAATTTGGGTTTTTTCTTTGATTATTTGTGTGCTATCTATCCTTCCGAGAATAGGATGGATTTATCATTCAGACAAGGGTTTGCTTGCAAGGAGTCGGGCGGTTTATCCAATTAAAGTTTCCCCTTATTTGGGCGTTTTTTCCAATAAAAGTCAAGTTGATTACATACAGGAAATAAAAGTCATTTTTGAAGGGAGTGTACAATTGAAAAACTCCTCTAGTATTTTTGTTTATGGGCACAAACCCGCTTTTTATGTAATCCTTGATAAAAAGCCATTTATCAAAGAATATTGGCTCAACAATGCAGTTTATACTCCGGAATATGTTTGGGCTCAAATGGAGAAAAAAGTGGGGGAAATGAATGCGTTTCCTGTTTTAATAGATACCAAGCAAAACATTTTAGGTAAAAAAGGGGAAGTAGGGTTTATTGACTTTATTAATACGCATTTGTATTCAAAATCGTACAGTAGTGATAACTTTGACATATGGATCCGCTTTAATAAAGAGGAAACAAAACTTTAAATAGAGCTTTGGTTGAATGCATGATTTTTATGGATTCAACCCAGTTTGGTGATTGAAGATAAACCGAAATGTTTTGGGAAAACAAAGGGATAAAATAGATTTTAATAGACCGTTTTTAACCGGTAATGAAATACCATACATAAAGGAAGCAGTTAGTAAATTACAGCTCTCCGGGAATGGTTTTTTTACAAAAAAATGCCACCAGTTTTTTGAAAACAAATTGGGCGTTAAGAAGTGCCTATTAACTACATCCTGCACGGATGCTCTTGAAATGGCAGCTCTTCTCTTGAACATTCAAGAAGGTGATGAAGTGATTATGCCCAGTTATACCTTTGTTAGCACGGCAAACGCCTTTATGCTGAGGGGAGCAACAATCAAATTTGTTGATTCCAGGGAGGATCACCCGGGGATGAATGAAGATGAAATTGAAAAGTTAATAACGGTAAATACTAAGGCAATTGTAATAGTTCATTACGCTGGTGTGGCGGCAAACCTAGACCTCATTTTAGAATTGGCGAAACAGTACCGACTTGCTGTTGTTGAGGATGCGGCACACTGTATCGATGCTTATTATAAAGGAAAACCACTCGGCTCATTTGGGGATTTGGCTACTTTTAGCTTTCATGAAACAAAAAACATTAGTTGCGGTGAAGGAGGATTGTTGGTGATTAATAATCCAACATTCATGGAAAGAGCAGAGGTGATTTGGGAAAAAGGGACCAACCGAAATGCTTTTTTTCGGGGAGAAGTTGATAAATATGGCTGGGTGGATATTGGTTCTTCTTTTTTGCCATCAGAGCTCAATGCAGCGTTTTTGTTTGCTCAACTTGAAAATTTGAGGAAAATCCAAGACAAGCGCATTGCCATTTGGAGTAGATATTATGACGGATTAAAAGGTTTATTGAATCTTGGCACAGTTAAACTCCCTGTAATCCCGGGGTTTGCTACTAATAATGGCCATTTATTTTATCTCGTATTGGAAGATGAAATAGCCCGGAATAAACTACTTGAATACTTAAAAAGTGTTTTAATAAATGCGGTGTTTCATTACCAATCCCTTCATGGAAGCTCTTTTTTTAAAGATAAACATGACGGGAGGAACTTACCAAATGCGGACAGATATACTTCAGGGTTAATTCGATTACCCTTTTATTACGAGTTGAGTGCGGAAGACCAAGAAAGGGTGATAAAGGAAATTATCACCTATTTTGAAGTGAAATGATACTCCTGTGAAACCGGATTACCATACATAAAAACATCAATGTGATTAAAGACTTATTTCGAAAAATAGTAGTTGCTCTCTTCCAGAGTATAAAAGGGCGAGCCCAAATTTATGAGCGTACTTTTCAACGAAAGCAACGAGCTCAGATGCTAAACTTGAAATTTGGGGGGAGTAATGAAATTATTCACACCCTGTTTAATGGTACACGGATTAATTTGGATAAAGACAATCGCTTATCTGAATTTATTCTACTTGATGATTTTGAAGCTCCAGAATTGAATTTCTGTGAGAATTGGGTAAAGGATGATTCTTTTTTTTTGGATATTGGAACGAACATTGGCCTATACTCGGTTTTGTTGGCTAAAAAAGTAGAGCATGTTTATTCATTTGAACCTCATCCCAAGGTTAGAGAAAAACTGGCTGCAAATTTAGATTTGAACAATTATACCAATGTGACAATTTGCCCTTTTGGAATTTCTAATCAAAAGGATGTACTTACATTAATTTCGAATCGTAGCTACGATGCCTGGAGTAGTTTCTCGGCTATTGAAAATCTAGAAAAAGTCACGGAAATTGATTACACGGATGAGATGAAAGTTGACGTGATCCCTTTGGATAAATGGGTTGATGATGTGTTTCTTGATTTTTCAAAAGTTGGACTAGTGAAAATTGATGTTGAGGGGTGGGAGTTAAATGTTTTAAAAGGTGGAGCAAGAGTTTTTGAAAAATGGAAACCACTTTTACTGGTTGAATTTGATGAGAATAATACCTGGTCTGCAGGTTACACGTGTTCTGAATTGTATCGATTTCTGGTTGATTTAGGTTACCTAATGTGCGAAATAAAGGAGGGGAAATTGATTGAATCACCCTTAAAAGTAAATTACCCTTCGCAAAATTTATTCGCAATAAATCCAAAAAATGAAGATCACATTAACCTTTTGACCAATGCCTAAAGTCCACATGGTCTCCTTTGCAGACAGGCGCTTGCACAAAAGTTTGACGAGACTAAAAAATCAGGCCCAGTTATTTGGCTTTTCGTCAATCAACCTAATGAACGAAACCCATTTGTCCACGGCTTATGTCCGGGATTTTAATTGGTTTTTAAATGATGTAAACATGTACCTCTGCGCATGGAAACCACAGGTTGCCCTTCAGGTTATGTCAAAAATAGAGGATGGAGATTACCTGTTTTATACCGACGTCGGAAGTCACTTAAACGCCAAAGGAATCAAAAGGTTTTCGGAATATATTGACATGATGGAATCGGATGGGAAAAACCTATTGGTAAGTGAATTAGATCTGGATAATCCGGAAAGTCGATGGACCAAGGGTGACGTGTTAAGGTATTTTGGGATTTGGGGAAATGAGAAGGCAATGAATCTGCCTCACCTTCAAGCCACCTTTTTTATTGTCCGGAAATGCCCGGAAATAATGAGTTTTTTCCAAAAATGGAAAGAGATATTTTTGGAACACCCGGAATTGGTATTCCGGGATAAAGGACAGGGACCCAATGCACTTAATTTTGAGGAACACAGAAGCGATCAAAGTTTTTTTTCTTTGTTAGCAAAACAGACATCAGTGATCAGCATTGATGCCAAGGAGGTTCAAGGAAGTGCAGCCTGGGAAACAGATATGATAGATTTTCCTATCTGGGCTAAAAGAGATAAAGTGTGGGATCATTCTTTTTGGGCGCGTCCCAGTTTTACCCTTCTAAAGAGAACCTTAGTAAAAAAAATATTGGGGAAAAGATGAGAAAACCGCTAAAAATATGGTTTACCGATTTTTGGTCCAATTTTGATTTTCAGGACAATGTTTTTGTGGCAGCTTTGGAAATGGATTTTGATCTTACTTTGGATAAGACCAATCCAGATCTTCTTATTTATTCCTGGGAAGGACAAGATTTTAAAAAGTACAGTTGCCTTAGGGTGTATTATACCCCTGAAAATTGGCTAATGCCCAAATATAGCGAATGCGATTTTTCGCTATCCTTTGAGTATTGGCATGATTCCCGAAATTTGCGCTACCCCAACTACCTACTATACAAAATAAGCGGGAGCCAGCTCACCAAAAAAGAGTGGGATTTTGAAAAAATATATGATTTAAAATCAGGCTTTTGTTCATTTGTAGTAAGCAATGCGGGATCCCAAGTTCGAAATAAATTTTTTAGTCAATTAAATCAATTAAAGAGTGTTGCATCAGGAGGCAGGCATTTGAATAATGTAGGTGGACCGGTAGAAAATAAAATGAAATTTCTAGATCAATACAGATTTAATATTGCTTTCGAAAATGCCTTGCATCCGGGGTATACCACAGAAAAAATTGTGGAAGCCATGGCGGCGCAAACCATTCCTATATATTATGGGCATGACTCCATTGATTTGGAATTTAATAAGGCAAGTTTTTTTAATTACGCAGACTATTCCAATGAAAAGGAATTAATGGAAGATGTGTTAAACCACGAAAATAGCCGAAACTTGTATCTAGAGAAGTTATCACAACCTTGGTTTATCCAAGATACGCCCAATCAATATTTTGATGACAACCGCTTGCGGTACTTTTTCAGGGAGGTAGTTTTAAGGTCTGAAAAAAGACCAATTGGAAAAAGGAAGTTTGTTTCCGATGTTTTATACCCCGGTTTGCAAATGCTTCGAAGATTAAAGGAAAAATTGAAAAAATAGATTTTCCATGAAAAAGTTACTTAGAAAAATATGGATACCCATTTATTTAAAAAACATGGGTAGGAGTTTAATTGACCCCAAAAAATACTACGGTTACTGTCATTATTTCCTACATCATTTGGGACCCAAATGGCTATTGGAACACCGTCTGTTTTTTCAAAAAGAATTGCGTTCTTATGGCGAGGATTCATTCAATTCCTTTTGGTATCACCTTATTTTGGAGAATAAACCAAAATGTTTTTTAGAAATAGGCGTGTACAGGGGGCAAATAATTAGTCTCATTGAGTTAATGTCCATGAAACTAGATTTAGGAATTGATGTTCACGGTTTAAGCCCACTTTCCAATGAAGGAGATAAGGTAAGTGAATATATTCCCATGGATTACGAAAAGGACATTGAGTTGAATTATGCTGAATTTAAGTTGGTTAAGCCACAAATAAAAAAGGCATTTTCGGATGCGAAAGAAGGGGTGGATTTTATTGCCAGTCGGCAATGGGATTGCGTTTACATTGACGGAAACCACGACTACGAGGTGGTTAAAAAGGACTATGAAAACGTAAAAAAGAACCTGCACCCAAATGGCGTAATTGTTTTTGATGATGCTAGTTTGAATCTCTCAGTAACGCAATATTATGGTGTCTTTAAAGGACATCCAGGTCCATCGAAGCTAGTGGATGAATTGGTGACGAAGGAGATGATTGAAATTTCGAGAGTGGGGCATTTGCGGGCATTTAAATTTATGTAATTTGGAGTTTCCCAAAATAAGTATTATTACACCTTCCTTCAACCAGGGACAGTATATCGGCCAAACTATTGAGTCTGTTTTGGATCAGGGATATCCCAATCTGGAATTCATGATAATAGATGGTGGGAGTTCAGACAATACAATGTCTGTGGTTAAAGGGTACCAAAAACATTTGGATTGGATAGTTTCAGAACCTGATGATGGGCAGTCGCACGCTATTAATAAGGGGTTGTCCCGAGTGTCGGGTGAGCTTTTTAATTGGATTAATTCTGACGACTATTTGGAGCTCGGGGCTCTTCATGCAATTGGTGAATCGGCGCTTGAATTTCCAAATGTTGAAGTTTTTTGTGGAAATACAAGATGCTTTTATGATGAGGATAATTCAGACTCACATACCTACCAAACAGGAGTAAAATCAACAGTGGAAGAAACTATAATGTCCTTGGTGATGAATCAACCAGGTACATTTTATCGATCATCTACAATAAAAGATTTGGGGGGTGTAAATCAGGACTTAAATTATGTCTTTGATAACGAGTTGTTTTGTAGATATGTTGCTAAAAATGGGTTGCAGAAAATCCATTTTATGCAGGAGTTATTGTGCCATTTTCGGTTGCATAAAAGGTCTAAGTCGGTGGGAGATGGATACCACCTTTTTAATGATGAGTTACAGTCTATCTATACGTATCTCTATCAAAATGGACCAGGGAAAGGAACGTTAAAGGATTTTTTTTCAACAAATAAAACGTATAATGCACAGCAAAAGTGGAATTTTAATTATGGGGATTGGAACAGGTTTAATCGACTTTTCGCAAAGGACAAATTGGTGCGTATTTCTGAAAACAACCCCTATTCAGCAGTTTTTGGATTAATTTCCCAGTTGGTACTCCATGGTGATTTTGCCTGGAATAGAAAAAATAGGGGTGCCATTTTGCATACCGTTAAAGGTTTAGTTGGTTTGTAATAAAATAATTTTTCACCAAAATTACAAAAGGGTCCTATAAATATGCTGACCTTGGTCGGACAATAAAAAGTAGAACAAAAATATACTCCAAATGTCAAATATATTAGTTACTGGTGGGGCGGGGTTTATCGGTGCCAATTTGGTGAACCATCTCATTAATCAAGGTGAGGATAATGTCGTTGTTCTCGATGATTTAAGTGGAGGTTTTAGAGAGAATGTCCATCCTAATGCCACTTTGATTATTGGATCTATAACCGATGAGAAATGTGTGAATGATTTGTTTGAAAACTATAAATTCACCTATGTATATCATTTGGCAGCATACGCGGCTGAAGGATTATCGCATTTTATCCGCCGGTTCAATTACAACAATAACTTGGTAGGAAGTATTAATTTAATTAATGCTTCAATAGTGCACGAAGTTTCTTGTTTTGTTTTTACCAGTTCAATTGCTGTTTATGGATCAATAAAGCCGCCAATGCGCGAGGTGGATGTCCCGCACCCCGAAGACCCTTATGGTATTGCAAAGTATGCGGTAGAATTAGATTTAAAAAACGCCAAAGAAATGTTTGGTTTAAATTATGTGGTTTTTAGACCCCATAATGTGTATGGCGAATTTCAAAACATAGGTGATAAATACCGCAACGTAGTGGGTATTTTTATGAATCAAATTTTAAAAGGAGAGTCCTTATCCATTTTTGGAGATGGCAGCCAACAAAGGGCTTTCAGTTATATTGGGGACATGGTTCCATTAATTGCTGAGTCGGCTAAAAACGAAAAATGTTTCGGCGAAGTATTTAATATAGGTGCGGAAACGCCTACATCTGTTTCGGAACTGGCGGAAATTGTCTGTGATGAAATGGGGGAGAAATCCCATCCTATTCAATACCATGAGGCCAGAAATGAAGTGAAATTTGCGTATAGTGATCATTCGAAGCTGGAATCTGTTTTTGGAAATTTACCTTCCACTGACTTAAAGCATGGGATACGAAATATGGCCGCTTGGGTGGCTAAAAATGGATCCAAAAAAACCAGTGAATTTGCCAATATTGAAATTCAAAAAAATCTACCTCCCTTTTGGCTCGGAAACAAAAAATAAGTGCTTTTGTCCATGATTTGTCTGGAAATCCTATTGTTAGAGCTTTTCCTATTCTCAAGGCTTTTGAGGAATTAGGGTATGAGGTGGAGGTTTTAGGGTTTACCTATAATACAGATAAGGTTTATGCCCCATATAAGGATGCTTTTACTTATAAAACAGTTCGGTCTTTTTTAGATATTAGGTGGGTTGTTAAGAACGCCTTTAAATTGGCCAAAATGGCAGATGGTGATTTGGTATATGCTTTTAAACCGGTATGGGATTCCTTTTTTCCAGCCTTGCTATATTCAAAAATGGGATGGCGAAAAAAAATGGCCTTCGATGCAGAAGATAATGAACTATATGATGCTTTTATCGGCTACGGTTTTGGCCGTTTATTGAAAGCACCGTTTTATCCCATTAACCCCATTTTTAATTTTGTTTTGCATCCCTTAACCTGGTTTTTGAGAAATAAAACAGTCGTTTGTAGGGGCCTTCAAAAAAGATATGGAGGACATTTAATTTTACATGGTCCAGATATACAAACCAAATCCTTTCCTACCCCGGAAGAAATTATTAAAAGAAAGGTGCAAATAGGGATCAATGAATCGGATTTTGTAGTTCTTTTTGCTGGCAGACCGGTTTTTTATAATGGTATTCCCAAATTAATTAAGGTTTTTCAAAATCTTCCGAATCAAGAATTTAAACTGTTGTTGGTGGGGAATCCAGAGGAACCGCTTTTTGTTGAAGCAAAAAAGATGCTTGGAGATAATTGTATTTTGGCAGGCCTCTTTCCAAATTCTGAAATGGAGCTTATTTTTAGAATGGCCCATATAGTACCCATTTTGCAGGATGATATTCCGTCAACCCGATTACAGGTTCCTGCCAAACTATTGGAAGCTATGGCGAGAAAAACGGCCGTGGTTGGGACAAGGGTTGGTGATATCCCCTACTTATTGGCAGAGGGGAGGGGTGTTGTTTTAGAGAACGATGAACCTTTGTTTATAGCAGAAACGTTAAAAAGGTTAAATAAAAATAGGTCTGAGCTTTCATGTATGGCGGAAAAGGCGGAAATTTTTGCAAAGCACGAGTTTACCGTTTCTGCGATTAAAAAGAAATTGGAAGCCCTAAATATTTTCAACGATTTAAGTCAAAAACATGCCTAAAATCCTGTTTGTTCTTGGAACCCGGCCAGAAGCAATAAAACTTTGCCCCTTAATTAAGGAAGCCATAGGTAAACTGGGTAAACAACAAGTTCGAGTTGTCCACACGGGGCAACATATGGATTTAGCCAAAGACGTTTTTGATGTTTTTAATGTATTTCCGGATGTTTCCCTCAATCTGATGAAGGAAAACCAGGATTTGGTTGAATTATCTGCACGAATAGCATTGGGACTTAAAAATGTCTTGATTTCGGAAAAACCAGATTTTGTAATTGTTCAAGGAGATACCACCTCCGCTTTTATTGGAGCCTATGTAGCCCATTTGGCAAAAATTGAAGTGGTTCATGTGGAAGCTGGATTGCGATCTGGTGATATTTGGGCTCCTTTTCCTGAAGAGAGCAACCGTAAAATGATTGCTGCCATTGCCCAATATCATTTTGCACCAACAAAATCAGCACAACAAACCTTGGAAGGCGAAAGGGTTTTAGGGAAAGTTTGGTGCGTCGGGAATACGGGAATCGACGCCCTTTTACAAACTGCTGAACACCTTAAGTTTAGCACCAAGCCAAAACACATACTCCTGACCATACATCGCCGGGAAAACTTTGGAGAACCGCTCCAGCATATTTTAGAAGCCGTTTCAGAGCTGCTAAAAAGAGATCCGGAAATCACGTTTTTTGTGCCGGTGCATCCCAATCCCAATGTTTTTGAATTTATTCATCAAAAGTTTGATACGGAACCAAGGGTTGTCTTATCCCCCCCCTTATCTTACCCCCAAATGATTGAAGTCATGCAAAAAGCATGGTTGATTTTGTCAGATTCGGGTGGAATACAAGAAGAAGCACCAAGTTTAAATACGCCGGTTCTGGTGTTGCGGGAACGAACAGAAAGGCCGGAGGCGATTGAGGCAGGTACGGCCATTTTGGTGGGATCCAGCAAAGATCAGATTGTGGATACTGTACTACGTCTATTGGCGACACCTTCAGAATATGATGCTATGATTACGACCGAGAATCCCTTCGGGGATGGAAAAGCCTCCCAACGAATAATTGAAATTTTGTGTAATGAATAGGGATATGTTATTTGTTATGCATGTTCCGTGGTCGTGGATCAAGCAAAGACCCCATTTTTTGGCAGAAGAACTGGCTAAAAAAGGATCCATGGTTAGGGTGTTGCATCCGGGAAAAGAAAAATCGAAAAAAGGGAATGTTGCTCTCATTCCAGAAATAGGATCAAAGCATTTCCCCTATTGGCTCAACAAATATTTCCGATTAATTCAGTGGATCTTTCTATACCTCAAATCTGATGTTATTTGGTTGTGCTTCCCAAGCCAGTTTGCATGGTTTAAAAAATGTTCAACTTTTTTTGGGAAAAAAAAGCTGGTCTATGATTGTATGGATGATCATGCCCATTTTTTTACGTCGGATAAAGCAATTTCTGATTTTCTTGAAATGGAGAAAAAGGTCATTGTACAAACGGATGTGTTGTTTTTTTCTTCCCAAAAATTGATGGATACCTGGGAACAGCGAATAGGAACAATGAAAGGGGTAGTAATAAATAATGCCCTTTCTAAAGAAGGCCAATCGGAGAAAAATGAACATCCTGAATTAAAGGAACAATTTTCAAAAGACGAACACTTTAAGCTGATCTACGTAGGGACCATTTCTAAATGGATGGATTTGGACCTTATTATGCGTTTACTCCGGGAAGTAGAAAGTATTCGCATTTATTTAATCGGTCCGTGTGAAATAAAATTGCCCAAACATCCTCGTCTGTTTCATCAACCACCTGTGGAGCACTCTTATATCCCCTGGATTTTAAGTAAGGCCAACGCCCTCTTTATGCCCTTTAAGTTAAACGCCCTAATTGAGTCGGTGGACCCAGTAAAAGCGTACGAATACATTTATACGGGGAAACCTACATTTTTAAAAAAATACGGGGAAACCCTTAAATTTAGAGACAACGCCTTTTTGTATGATAATTTTGAAGA
Source organism: Luteibaculaceae bacterium (assembly GCA_047618705.1). Taxonomy (GTDB): domain Bacteria; phylum Bacteroidota; class Bacteroidia; order Flavobacteriales_D; family Luteibaculaceae; genus JBLHJD01. The sequence continues at coordinate 25,431 of JBLHJD010000003.1, read as the reverse complement.
CTTTCATTTGGAAATTTTGAAAAGCATAAACCAAAGGGAACGAAAGGCAGTTGAAAATGTCGCATTTTTAAAAAATAACAATTGGGGAAAGCGAGTAACTGAAATACTAAATTGTTTGGAGGAATGATCAAGTTTTCAATTGTAATTCCCATCAAAAACCCTGGAGATTGGCTTGTTAGGAGCCTTGATGGCATCCGAAAACAACGGGGACAACTCCAAAATTTAGAAGTGATTTTGTTGAATTCTGGTGAAGAACAAAGTTGCATTGTTGAACTTTTTCCAGACATTCAAATTCGCGAAATAACCATTGATCCTAGTACATTTAACCACGGTGCAACGCGCAATGTTGGGGTTCAAGAAGCGACAGGAGAAGTTGTTGTTTTTACGGTGCAAGATGCCGCTTTTTGCACGGGAGAAGAGTTGGGAAGTTGGGGGGAAGCTTTTGAGCAAAACCCAACTCTTAGTGCTGTATCTGGGTATCAAAGTGTAGAGCACATCCCCCAAAACAATCCAGCACATTGGTATAGGCCACAATCAGTAGGAGCATTGACCATCACCCAACTTAATCCGGGTATCTGGGACGAACTCCCCTATCTAGACCAACGGAAATTGTGCTCTTTGGACAATGTGGTTTGTGCCTACAGAAAACAATGTTTATTGGATTCGCCCTTTGACGAGATTATGTATGGAGAGGATATTGAATGGGGTAAAAGGGCCATCTTAAGGGGCGATATTTTGGGGTTTCATGGTGCAATCCGGGTGTGGCATCACCACAATGATTCCATACCGTATATTGTGGACCGGCTCCGATGGACACATTACATAGAACAAAAACTATTTGGACAATCCTACATTCAATTGGAATGGTATAACTTTAGGCACTTATACCTAATCCTCACAGCGGATAACTTGGGCTGGATGAAAAGGGCCCAATGGGCATTTTTGGATATTGGGTATTATGCAGTGAAACAAGTCTGTATCCTTCTTGGACTGCACAAAAAAAATAGGAGTAAAGTATTGGTAGGCAATCAATAGGAAAGTAATTTTATGGGTGATATTGAACGTTTGGTTCCTGGAACCATGGAGTGGAACGCATTTTATGCCAATCATATATTTAGGTACAAATGGGCAGAGTCTTTCATGGGAGAAGCAACAATTTCCGTCTTGGATGTTGCCTGTGGAGTTGGATATGGGACCCATTATTTGGCCAATAAATTCCCGAAATCCCAATTTACGGGTGTTGATATCTCCGGTGAGGCTTTGGAAATGGCTAAAAAACAATTTTCGGCGCCAAACATTCAATTTTTTCTGGATAATGCGGAGGAACTTTCCCTTTTACCAACTAATCAGCGCTTTGATTTTATAATAAGTTTCGAGACTTTTGAGCACCTCAAGAATCCGACCAAATTTTTGGAATCCATTCGGAAACGCTTAAATCCAGGAGGGAAGGTTTTAATTTCCTCGCCAAATGCCGATAGGTTAAGCGACTATGCCACCGAAGAATGGGAATACCATGAAAAAGAATATACCCTTTCGGAAGCTCGCGAAATATTTCAAACTAATGGTTTTCTGGTTAAACAAGCCTTTGGTCAACAACTGAATGAAATTGGGGCTCTAAAGGATCAAATAAGGAAGGAACTTAATCGTTTGCGATCAAATCCATTTATTCGATTGGGGCTCTGGTTTCAAAAACTGAAAGGACGCGTTATTCCATCCGCTATTTTGCCTGAAATAGAAAGTGATTTTTTGTTAAAAAAGCTAGAAGTTAACGAGAAAATCGTGGACAGAAGTTCATTTGTCTTAATGTTTGAACTAGAAGGAAATGGAGGATAACTCAGTAATAGTAAGTGTTTTGATAACCTTATATAACCGAGAGGGGCTCATTGAAGAAACCATCAGAAGTGTTTATGCCTCTGACTTTTCGGATTTTGAGCTGATAGTTCTGGATGATGCCTCTGTTGATAATAGCTACGAATGCGTTGAGAAATTAATTCGGGCCGAATTCCCGGAAATAAGACTCTATAGAAACGACCACAATCTAGGTCAATTTCCGAATAGGAATAAGATAGCCCAATTAGCCAAAGGGAAATATTTGAAGTATTTGGACTCTGACGATCTCCTTTATCCACATTCCTTAGGCTTAATGGTTAAATGGATGGAAACCAATCCTGAAGCTGCGTTTGGTTTACAGGATTCGTTTAGTTCCAATAGTACCTACTACCCAGTGTTTTTGGAAAGAGAAAAAATTTTCAGGTATAATTTTTTCACGAACAATTTGTTTTTAACCGGCCCTACAGGAGGAATTATTAAAAGGAACGTTTTTCTAGAGTCTGGCGGTTATCAAGGGAATTGGTTAGTAGAAGATAATCTATTTTGGGCTAGAATTTGTAGGAACTATCCTATGCTTTTATTACCCACAAATTTGGTTTTTTGGAGAGTTCATCCAGCGCAAGAGTTTACGGAACACGGAAAAAGTATAGCTAACTTTCTTCAATATAAATTTATGATGGAAGAAACCTTAAATTATGGTTCTCCTTTCTTGGATTCTAGCGAAATACGTCAAGTACATAAATCAAAGCGAAACTGGGTGATTGGAAAGGCAATCAAAGCCGGTTTCAAATTTAAACTATGGTCTTTTTTTGTAATTATTACTACTGGTTTATTTGGGTGTAAAGACGAATATTTTAAGGATCAATTTAATAAACGATGAAAATTTTACCTGGACGTTTGATTAAAGGTATTTCGGTTTTTTTTAATAGCCAAATGGCTAGAAATCAAACTAGGTTGTTGGCACTCAGCCCTCCTTTAAACGAAAATCCAATCAGCCTTAATATACTGAGCATATGTTCTGAACAGAATATTCAAGATCAATTTGCTTCCATGTATTCATTCTGGAAACATGTGGGAAGGCCAATTTCCTGGAAATGCATTTCTGATGGAAGTATAAGCAAAGAAACTCAGGGGAAAATGGAGAAATACTTCCCTTTTCTTAGTGTGGTTGACCTGAATGACTTTCTGAAAGATTCAATGCACCTGGCCGATTTAATGAAAGTTATACCGGAAGGACTTGATGTCAGTAATTGGCGCGTGAAAAAATTATTCCTCCTCTGGGAACTTTCACATCAAAATGTACTATTCTGCGATTCTGATATTCTGTTCTATCCAGAGTTTAAGCACCATTTACCCCTTTTCGAAAATAGCGATTCGCATTGGTTTTCCGCCAACCATGATTGGGGTTTTCTAGATGCAAAATATTTGGAAAATAAATCCCATAAAATGTATGGAATCAATTCGGGTTTTACGCTGTTCAACGGATCTGATTTAGATAAAAAAGCAGCCCTTTCTTACATTTCCGATTTGGACTTTGTCGATCAATTTTTGGACCAAACTGTAATGCAGATTTGGTTTGATACGAACAAAAATATTCAAGTGCTGAATCCCATTAAATTTACAACAATGATGTCGGACCATTTTTCTTTGGCTTTAATGCCTGGAACTTTTGCCATGCGTCATTTTGTTAGACCCGTAAGACACAAATTATGGCAATCTTTTAAACAACAAATCCTTTGAATATTATTCACCGTATTTCAAGTTTTTTCAAAACAAGGAAAAATCAATCCATTCGAAAAAAATTCTTGGATCGTTTTGATTCCTTTGAGAAGGTACAATTTGGGCCGTTTAAAGGCTTGGTGTACCCCACCGGAATATCAATAGGTTCCAGTTCCCTTCCTAAACTTCTCGGGAGTTATGAATGTGAATTGCACTCCTTCTTTGAATCCATAAGGACTAATAATTACTCCTTAATAGCCGATGTAGGATGTGCCGAAGGATTCTATTTGGTGGCTTTGAAAAAATGGTTTCCCAGTGCCAAAGTAATCGGTTTTGATATAGACCCATTGGCACCGGAGTTATGTGTAAAACTCGGAGAAGCCAATGGTCTACAAGAAGAAATTGCGGTAAGCGAAAATTTTGATTGGAGTTATCTGCAATCCGTTCCAGGACGGAAATTGTTGATTATGGATGTGGAAGGTGCTGAAATGGCCTTTTTAAAACAGGCAAAATTGACTGACTTTAACCACTGCGATATTCTAGTTGAAGTTCATGATTGGATGATGGAGGGTGATTTTGGAAAATTGCTGGCAGAAACACTTGAAGGAACACATTCATTAAGTACAACGTGGTCGTGGGATAAGGAAAGGAAGAAGTTTAATTTTCAGAACTTTTTGTCAACCTTTGACCCAGTTATTCAGGATTTATGGGTGGAAGAGGGGCGGAAAATGAGCATGTATTGGATAATTGCGCGATATATTGATAAATAAAAGTGAGAAACGAAAATTGCCATATTGCCTTTGTTCTTTCTTCGTTTTTTCCAGACCGCAGTGCTGGAACGGAACGCTACGTCTATAATTTGGCAAAAGGCCTCTTGGATAAGGGGTTTCAAGTATCTATAGTCATTCCAACAACGGAGAAAAAGGAACCCTATGTGTACCGAGATATTCGGGTGTACCCCTACCAGGTAAACAAAAAAATAGACTTGAAGGAGGAATACAGTTTTAAGGGTTTTACAGGCAGGACTGAATTTATGCAGATCATGGATGAAATTCAACCCAAAATCGTCCATTTCCATACTATTTTGTCACGGACCATACCGGTAAGCTTGGCCCTTGAATTATCAAAAAAAGGAACAGAAGTTTTGGTAACCCCGCATTTGGGAGGTTTCTTTTGCCTCCAGGGAGACTTTCAAGAAAAAGGCAAAAAGGCATGCGATGGGGCTGTGAGTTGGCGTCGCTGTGGTAGCTGCTATTTTGGTTCCCGCAATCCAGTGTTAGATCCGGTTTTTGAACTTGCCCCTAAAGAATTATTATCTCGTTTCTTTTCCCTTTTTGGTAAAGGAGGTTTGGTTTCAATGAAACGGGAAACTGATTTGAAAGCCTTGAGGGAGAGTAATATTCAGTTTGTGGCAATTGCCCATTGGATACAAAAGGTATTCTTGGCCAATCAATTCAAAGACGTACATCTTATTTCACAGGGTATTGCTGCGTCTAAATCGGAGAACAACGCTAGGACCGTTTCCCAAAAATTGCACCTGTTGTTTGTGGGTAGACTAAACCCCAGTAAAGGACTGGATATCTTATTGACGGCTTTGGAATCATTGAAAATACGGCGCGATTTTGATATCCAGTGCTTAGTAATTCCAGATCCAACCGAAATGAATTATTTGTCCGAAATGAAATCCAAGGTGGAAGCCCTGGGCGGAAAGTGGGCAGAGAATGCAGATGTTAAAGAGGTGGGAGTGGCTATGGCCGAGAATGATGTTTTGGTGGTTCCATCCCGATCCAATGAAATGGCGCCCTTGGTTATTTTGGAGGCAATACAACATACCTTACCTGTTTTAGGATCTACCTACCCAGCAGTGCAGGAAATGATTTCGGAGAATTCAGCCGGGTGGTTGTTTAACAATGGAGATATACAAGATCTCCGAAGAATGCTCCTCGGATTGTTGGAGGATAAAAAGAAGGTAGCAGAAGTTCGGAATCAACTGAAACCTGTTCGAAATACACAGAATGTGGTTGAAGATCATATGAAGGTGTACCATAAAATCTTGGAGCAATGAGAATTTTAGTAACTGTTGACCCGGAAATTCCAGTTCCACCTGAAAAATACGGAGGCGTAGAAAGGCTGGTGGAAGGATTGCTGAAGTATTACTCTGAAAAAGGGCATCAAGTTCGTCTTGTAGCAAATAGTGGTAGTACCTCCCAATGGCCAGAACAGATTTATGCCTGGCCAGCAAACCAATCTAGGGGCATCAGGAATAGTTGGTCAAACGCCTGGTTCCTATTAAAATGTATTCGGGGTTTTAAGCCAAACGCAGTCCATAGTTTTAGTCGGCTACTGTACATGTATCCTACCTTTATTTTTAAGCCAACGTTCTTCTTGCAAACCTATGGACGGCAAATATCATGGAAAAGCACTCTGTTGGCTAGTACAATAGCAGGTCGGAAACTTCATTTTACCTGCTGTGGAAAACACATGGTTCATTCCAAGTTGAAACGGAAACACAAATTTACGCCAGTCCACAATTTTACACTTCCTGAACTTTTCCCCCTAAAGTCAGGTGCTGATTACATGGTCTTTTTGGGGCGAATTGAGGATATAAAAGGAACCAAAGAGGCAATTGCTGTGGCAAAAGCAACAGGAAACAATTTGGTGATAGCCGGGAATATTCAGCCCGGGCACGAATGGTACTTCGAGCAGGAAGTTCAGCCATGGGTTGATGAGGATTGTATAAAGTATCTAGGTCCGGTGAACGATGAACAAAAAAAAGCACTTTTTTCCAAAGCCAAGCTTTTTCTTTTTCCGATTAAATGGGAAGAACCTTTTGGGATGGTGATGGTAGAAGCAATGGCTGCTGGTGTACCTGTTTATGCCTTCGGACGAGGAGCAGTTCCGGAAGTAGTGGAGGAAGGGGTGTCTGGAAGAATTGCAGGTGATTTGGACGAGCTGATTGCTGTGGTTAAAAATTTTGATCAAGAAAATTGGTCGCCTCAGATAATCCGTGAACAGGTGGTCCGTAACTTTAGCTTAGAAGTAATTGGGGAACAATATTTATCCTTATTGGCTTGTGGTGAAAAATAAACAGATTAACATCCTAATTAGTGGAAATTTATCCACCACTCCAAGGGCTAAGCAATTTATTGCCGATGCAAGGGAGGCCGGGTTCATTGTTCAGATTTTAGTGGTTAATCGGAGTCAAAAATGGGCAGCATTGGATAAAAAAATGCTGTATGGTTTAAGAAATAGGCAAATCAATATTGCCTCATGTTGGAGCATTTCCTATGTGTTATTTAAGTTGTTTCAATTTGCCTTTGGTGATAAGGCCTTGCCAAAACTGATGGCTTTTTATGCGAATTCATTATTTAACAATGAGTACCCATGGGCTGTCTTTAGTTCAGGAGGGTTTTATGCGGCACCTTACCTAAAAAAACCACCCGTTTTTATGGATGTGGAAGACTATTACCCGGGAGAGGACCAATCTGAGGTGGAATCCAGGGAAGTAGGGGAATGGAAGAGTATTCTACGTATTCCCAAAGTATTGGCTTTTTCGTCCCTTGAATTTCCGAAGACGGCTCAGATTAGCACTTTTAATTTGGTGCCGAATCAATCTGTATTGTGGGAGGTGAAAACACAAGCAAATCCTCCAAGCGGAAAGCTAAAACTGGTCTGGTTTGGTCAAGTGATTGGAGAGAGAAGAGGGTTGCAAAGTGTTATTACCGCCTTAATTGGAAAGAAAAACATTGAATTACATCTCATAGGCCAAGCGCGACCGGCGATTCTGAATTTAGCTAAGGGGGCCTCGAACATCATTTTTCATGGGGTGCTGGATGAAAGTAGTTTGGCAAAAAAACTTATTGAAATGGATCTGGGATTAAACACTGATTTGGGAGAAAATGCGAACAACGAATTACTTTGGTCCAACAAATTGTCCGCCTACCACCAAAGCGCACTGCCTGTCCTTACCACCAAAACAACAGGCAGCCTAAGTTTTTGCGAATATTTTAAGCCATGTGCTTTCTTTTTCTCCGATGAAATCAGCCTAATGGAAGGCATCCGTTCATTTGAGCAGCAAAAGGGGCATTTTCAGGAAAAAGCAAACGCCTCTTTACTTGCAGAAAAAGGTAAATTATGCGGTTACAAGCAAATCCTTCCGCATTTTGAATAAAATCGTTATTGTAAGTCCACATTGGGTTCCAAGTAACCTCACCGCTGTTCACCGGGCCCGGATGTGTGCGAACGCGCTAGTTGATCTTGGTTGGGATGTTACGGTTATCTGTGTTGATCCAGGTGATTACGAGGAAATTCCAGATGTTAAATTGCATCAAATAACAAGCCCCAAAATTAAACTCAAAACCGCCGCCGCTAAACCTCTCGGGAAAATTAGAGTTTTTGGAGACATTGTAATTCGTGCCCGAAAGGAGCTCAGAAATACAATAACAGACGTGGTAGAAAATGAAAACTTTCAGGCGGCATGGATATTCATTCCTAGTTTTTATGCGGCTCTTTTTGCCCCTCAATTTAAGCAAGCAGGGATTTCAAAAGTGGGTATTGATTACATTGACCCCTGGGTTAGATCCAAGGGGAATCGAAAAGGGTTACGAGAAAAATTCAGCATTTTGGCTGCTCGTTTTTTAGAGCCCAAAGCGCTGAAGTTTGTGGATTTTGTTACTGGAGTTTCCTCCGATTATTACCTTCCTGCCTTGTTAAGGAATAAAATCGAAAACCTGCCGCATTTTGCTTTTCCTTATGGGATGGATCCACAGGATTATGAAGTAGAGGGGAAGTTGGAGGAGCTGAATTTGCCCACTGAAAATTTTGTTTTATATGCTGGAGCCCTTCTTCCGCATGCCAGGGAGATGTTTTCTTTGCTGTTTTACTGTTTGAGTAAATTGCCAGAAACAGATCCCTTACGGAAACTGCAATGGGTGTTTTTGGGAACAGGTCACCACGAAAAGGGTGTTCAAAGTTTGGCCAAGCCGCATGGGATTGAAATTATTGAATGGCCACAAAGATTGGGGTATTTAGACCTAATTCAATATCAAAAAAAAGCGGTATTTAATGTGGTCCTTGGTTCCACAGAAAAACATTATTTCCCATCCAAAGTATTTCAGAACTTAATGGCTAAAAGGCCAGTATGGATTTGGACCCATCCAGAAAGCGCCGTGTGGGAGCAACTTGTGCCTTTTAATAATTGGAAAGGATTTCGAAACATGGATTTAAACAGGCGTTTGAAGGATATGGAATTAGTGGAATCTCTCCGGCAAGCTTTAAATTGTATGGAGGTCCAAAATGGCCCAATGGAATTATTAGAGGTGAAAAACCTCATTCGGCCGTTGCACACTTTTTTAATTCAGGAATAATTATCAAGCCTATGGTGGGCTTTCCAAATTCCGTAGATTACACCATCATGAAAAAAATCCGTTGGTTTGCCACTCATCCCATACAATACCAAACACCTTTAATGAAGGAACTGGCCGATAAAATGCCCCTGGATGTGGCTTTTTTTCAATTGAACGGGTCTATTTTTCAAAAGAAGGCGGGATTTGATGAAACGCATGATTGGGGGGTGGATTTGTTGGAAAATTTACCCCATCTCTCTATTAATTCGACAGGGAATTCTACCCAACGGTTTTTTGGATTACGGGCCAATTGGATTTCATTATGGAAAGCGGTGGATCCCTCTTCCGTAAAAGGGGTAATTGTGAATGGATGGTTCCCGTGGTGTTACATTCAAGTTTGGTTGGTTTGCATATTACGTGGAGTACCCTTCATCGTTCGTGGTGATTCAACTTTGCAAATGGATTCCACACCTGTGAAACGTAAAATAAAGGCCGTATTATTTCCATTGTTATTCAGGTTTCCTGAGGCATTTGCATTTGTTGGGGAAAGAAATAGGCAATTCTACCGCCACTTTAATGTGGCTGAAAAACGCTTGTTCCCCGCTTTTCACTGTGTTAATTCCGCGTACCTACAACCCAACTTGGGGAAAAAGAAAGGAAATCGATTTGGCTTTATTGGGAAACACATTGCCATAAAAAACGTGCCTCTAATCTTGGACCTTTTTTCGAGCAAGGAAATGAAGGATTGTGAGTTATTTGTAGCAGGAGATGGGCCCTTGTCTAGTCAGTTAAAAGATAAATATTGTGGTTTTTCTAATATTCACTGGATGGGTTTTTTGAAACAAACGGAGTTAACATCATTTTTTGACCAGATTGACATGCTCTTGCTTCCCTCCAAAAGTGAAACGTGGGGCTTAGTGGTAAACGAGGCTTTTCATTGCGGAGTCCCCGCAATTGTTTCTTCAAATGTAGGATGTGGGGATGATCTCATCACCCCTGGGGTAACCGGATATGTATTTGAATCAGAAAATGGGCAAGACCTACAAAAGTGTATATTAGATTTTAAGAAAAGTACGGCTCCTTTTGCAGGAAATGTTGTAGAAAAAGTAATCGAGTATAGCCAAAACCAGGTGGTAGCAAATATTGAACGATTTTGGAAGAGCAGGGATTAAACAAGCCGGTTTTAGGAAGTGTATTTGGTATGTTTTTCGGCCTCCTTATAATTGTATACCTGGGGTTGGGTGGATTCAGAAATAACTATGAATTCGGGACATGTGCTATCTTGTTATTTTCCTTTTCCCTGTTTGTTGGTAAAATGGGAACGACTATTCCCTTTAGGGAGTTATTGGCATTTATAGCGGTTTTTCAATGGTTAATCGGACCTGTTTTTATGTATCGGTTAGGGAATCCTCACCCGATTTATAAAATGTTTGTTGAGGAGAGTGTGTATATGGATTATGCATTCTGGGGAACGGCATTGTTTATTGGGGGACTTCTTCTTCCCATATCTGTAAATCGATTACGTAAGGTCAATACCCAATTTTTAAGCGTAACTAAAACGCAGTTTTTTAATGTAAAAACCGGGAAAACCCTGATCCTAATTGGCCTGATTTTCTTGTTCCTTCCTGGGATTTCTTTTATAGCATTTGTGAGCTACCTGATGAGTCAGACTCTTTTTATTGGGGTTCTGGTGGTCTTGTTGAGTGGGGAATGGAAAAAGAATTGGTTTTGGCTCTTTCTGGGAGGTGTAGGGCTTACCCGGATGATTACCTCGTCTTTGTCTTTCCATACTCCCGTAATTTGGATGACCTTTTTTGCCATTATCATGGGTTGGTATTTCCAGTGGAGTTTTGCCCGTAGAATTACCCTTATTTTGGTTGGAGGCATGGCCGTGTTTTTTATTCAATTTGTAAAATCAGATTTACGGAGTGCCGCCGGAGAGGGCCGGCCCGAAACCATGGAAGAATTGATTTGGGAGCAAACATTAAGTAACCTTGGGAAATCGGATGCTCTTTTTAGTAAAGCGGGTTTCCTCAAGCAGTTGCCACGCTTTAACCAAGGGGGGGTTATTTCCAGAGTAATGGCCCATACGCCTAAAAAGGAAGCTTTTGCATTTGGAGAAACCTTAAAAGCCACCTTTGAGGCAGTACTTTTACCTCGTTTTCTAGCGCCAAACAAAAAGAAGGCAGGGGGAAAAGAAAATTATGAACGTTTTACAGGATTTGAAATCAGACCGGGAACCAGTATAAACATCAGTCCTTTAGGTGAAATGTGGGCGAATTTTGGCCAAAATGGAATTTATTGGATGTTTTTCTACGGACTTCTAATGAATTTTATTTGGTCCTTGTACTATAGGGCAAGTCAAAATAAGGTCTTTTTGTTATTGTGGATACCCTTCTTTTTCCTGCAATCCCTCAAAGCCGAAACGGACATCCTTACGCCCATGAACCACATGGTTAAATCGGCTGTTATTATTTTTATATTTTTTAAATGGATTTTGCCAAATCACAAATATGTACTGAACAAGGACTGATTTATTTTTTGGGCGATGGAGTAGGTGCAGACGCGGACCACAGTGGACCAAGGATGAGCCTTATGCGTCTCCAAGACTTGATAGCATGTCCGGAATTCAGGAAAGGAGAACCCGAAAAAAAAGCCGTATATATTAACGGGGTTTTTAGCCCTTTTTGGCGTTGGTGCTTTAAAAAGGGAAGAAAAGTCCTTGCCCCGCGTGGAATGTTGTCAGGCCCTGCACTCCAGATTAAACCGCTTAAAAAGAAAATTTATTTGGGATTATTTACTTTTTTTGGAATGCATAGAAGGGTGGTTTTTCATGTGAGTTCACCTGCAGAAGAGGAGGATACCTACGCTTGTTTTGGAGAAAACATTATGCTTAGACGTATAGGAAATGTGCCTTTTAGGGAGTTTAAAACCAATGAATTGGTGAAGGAGAGTGGGCGTTTAAATCTCATTAGTGTAGCACAGATTGCACCCATTAAAAACCTTCATTTAGTGGCGGATGCATTACAAAATGTAAAAGGATCAATTCAATGGACTATTGTAGGGAAGGTACTTGACTCCAAGTATTTAGAACTACTTAAGGATGCTATAAAAAAGGTAGATGCCGAAATAGAGGTGATAATAAAAGGACCTTGCCCTTTTCCAGAAATTCGGAAACTCTATTCCCAAAATCAGGTACAAATATTACCAAGTAGTTCCGAGAATTTTGGTCACGCCCATTTAGAAGGCTTAGTTCTCGGACTTCCATTAATTACGTCCAACTTTGTGCCATGGTTAGACTTAGAGAAATCCAAAGCTGGATTTAACTTAGGGTTAAATTCGGAAGCTATTACTATGCAATTGCAAGACTTTGTAGATATGGACGAAATGAATTTCCGTCCTTGGGCAGAATCTGCTACGGAATATGCACGCTCAAAAATTGACGAATCTTCTTTGAAGGCGGATTACTCCAATCTATTTTTCGGATGAAAATTTTAACGCGAAAAACCCATCCTGGACAATTCAGTATTGAAGCCCTAAATAAAAGTTTGTTTGCTAAAATGAGGGGGGTAGACATTCTTCATGCCCCTGCTCACAGTGGTGGATTTTGGAATAGGGTACGCATTATTGCTTGGGCTTATGGTCTGCGTTCTAAGCCTATTCATATTGCTGGAGATATTCATTTTGTGGGATTGGTATTGAGGAAAAACAAATTCACACAAACTGTTCACGATATTGCTATTCTAGATAATTTGAAAGGATGGCGCCGATACGTGGTTCAAAAATGCTGGGTTGAATGGCCCATTTTACGGTCCTATTGCACCATTTGCATTTCAGAGGCTACTCGGAAAAGTATATTGGACTTAAATCCACGACTGAAGAATAAATTAAAGGTAATTCAAAACCCTTTTTTGGAACCAGAAGTTGCCCCCAGAGTTGAACCAGAAAAAAAGTATGATGTTCTTTCTATTGGAGCTAAGTGGAATAAAAACTTGGCATGGGTGGCAAAGGCATTGGAGGGAAGTGGAAAGCAGTGGGCAATTGTCGGTCGCCCTCCTGAATTGGATGAGCTAAAAGCGCAATTTCCAAAATTAAATATTATCGGGTTTTCAAATGTCTCGGACCAAGAACTACACAGCTTGTATCAAAAATCGGGTTGTTTAGTGATGGCTTCTAGTCATGAAGGCTTCGGACTCCCAATTTTAGAAGCGCAGTTTTTGGGAATTCCAGTCATTTGTAGTGATATTCCAATTTTCAGAGAGGTTGCAGGGGAAGGAGCAACCCTAGTCCCATTAAATGATGTAGGGGAATTGAGGGGTATCTTAGTAAGTGATTCTGAAACGTTTATCGAAAAAACGGTATTGGCTGGGAAAAACAATGTGAAAAGATTTAATTTGGAGGAAACCAAAAAGAAGTATCAAAACATTTTTTCGGCACTAAAAGGACATGGATAAACCAGAAGTATATCCTATTAAAGGACCAGCGGATGAAAATCTCCAAATTCCGTTCCATTACCAGGAAGGGGAATATTTGAAGGGGAATATTAAGGAATATTACGAGCAGGAGGGGTATGCGGTCATTCGAAATGCTATCCCGAAAGCCCTGTGTGATACAATTATTGAGGCCTTTCGGAGAGAGGTAAAGCCCTATCCCGGATTCATCTACCGACAGGCAAGTGCTAATCCTGAAAAACATGTGTTTACGGAGGATGAATTCATGCTGAATTCCATTCTTAACTTGCAGAGTCTGGATAGCACTAAATTTAACACCTTTCGGGAAGCATCTATGGATCTGTTAAGTCATTCTGGGTTGCATGAAACTTTGGCTGATTTGTTTGGAACAAAAGCACAATTGGTCCAAAGCATGTTTTTTGAGGGGAACCCAGCAACATGGGCACACCAGGATACGTATTACTTAGATTCAGAACAAATTGGTAGTATGTGTGGGGTCTGGTTCGCCTTGGAGGACATTCATCCAGGGGCGGGCCGATTTTATATTTATCCAGGGAGTCAAAAAATCAATGTTGAGAAAAACGGAGGTGATTTTGAAATAGCATTTCACCACGATAGGTATAAAAATCTAGTAAAAGAGATCATCCGTGATAAAAAACTGGAGTGCAAAGCACCCCCGTTGAATAAAGGGGATATCCTGATATGGAATTCAAAAACTATTCACGGGAGTTTAGCAGTTACTCAGCCTGAAGTTTCTCGAATGTCTATTACGGGCCATTATATTCCAGATTCGCACGGATTTTTGCAGTTCCAAAAAATCCCAAAGCCATTGGCTCTTAGGGAATATAAAGGAGTCCAGATGCACATGGCAAAAGATTTGAATAATTGGAAGAATAAAATTATTTTTGCTGTCGAAACCAATTTTCCTCAATTTTTTCAATCCCTAAAGCGGTATTTGATCAGCAAAAAACTGAAAAGCTAAAATGGGTAATAGTGTAGACCTCTCTAAATTTAATAAAATGGACTATAGCCATGGTAAATCCAAATGGATGTATCGGATTTGGCATTTAGTCAATTACCTGATTTTTCAGCAGAGTTGGATCGGGTCAAGTAAATTGCGGTGCGCTATTTTACGCTGGTTCGGTGCCGAAATTGGTGTGGGAGTGGTGATGAATAAGCCGCGGATTAACATTAAATACCCGTGGCTGCTAAGCATTGGGGATCATTCTTGGATAGGGGAGTCTTCTTGGATTTATAATATGGATAAAGTGGAAATTGGGAGCCATGTCAATATTGCTCAAGGTGCTTTAATTTTAACCGGAAACCACAATTATAAAAGTGAGAAATTTGAAGTGTTTACCCAGCCGGTATTTATTGGAGACGGGGTGTTTGTTGGAGCCAATGCCGTGATTTGTCCGGGTGTTATTATTCAGGATAATGTAGTTTTGGCAGTTGGAAGTGTTGCCAAGGGTGAATTGAAATCGGGAATGGTTTATTCCGGAAACCCGGCAACGGAAATAAAAAATAGGTGGTAATGAAGGCAGGATATATACCTGGATTACATGGGTTTCGGTTTTTTTGTGCATTTTTAATTATTGTAACACATTCCATATCGGGAAATAATGACCTTGGAGTTTTTATTGAAATTCCACTTGGAATGGTGGGGGTGAGTTTCTTTTTTGTCCTCTCTGGGTTTTTAATAACTAGGGGGCTTTTAAATTCCACCACTTCCGGAGCATCAATTATCCGCTTTTTTAAAAACAGAGCTTTACGCATATTCCCACTGTATTACATTGGTTTAATTTATTATGTAATTTTTTATTGGCTGGAAGGGCTAGGGAACCCTTTAGCCTTGGTCGATTCGTGGTATTACTGGATTTACCTTCAGAATATTGCAGATACTTTTTCTTGGGAAAAAGTAGGCCCCTCGCATTACTGGTCTTTAGCAGTAGAAGAGCACTTCTATTTATTTTGGCCTTTTATCGTGCTATTTTGTGCGCGTAAAAGGTTGAAGACAGCCATTTGGGGACTTGTAGTATTAGCGTCAATAACAAGGCTTTACCTGCTATGGATTGGTGCTAAACCGTATTATTTTACTTTTTCTCGCTTGGATGATTTGTGCTTTGGCGCATTGTTTGCCTTGGCGTGCAATAACGGAATGTCTACTACTTTGTTTTTTAGGTATAGGTACGTAATTGGTGCGGTACTGGCTTTTTTTGGAGCCATTCTTTTTTTTATTGGTGATTCAGGAGAAATGGTTTTTCAATTTTTTAAATACCCGGTGGTATCTCTCATTGGTTTGGTTTTAGTACAGGAAATTATTATTCGTAAAGATTCGAGAATGGTGCAAAATGTTCTGGAGTTCAAGTGGATCAAGTACGGTGGAGAAATCAGCTATGGACTCTACGTTTATAACTTACTAGCAGGGCTGATCATTCAAAATTATTTCCCGGTTTTAGAAAATCGGGTCCTTGTATTTGTTGTAATCTTTGCCGGAACGTATTTAGTGAGTGCTGTGAGTTTTGAATTTATAGAGAAACCCTTTTTAAAACTGAAAAAGGCTATTTAATGGTAATAATTTCGATTCATTATTGCGGTGAAGCAGCCTTAAAGAAAACCATTGACTCCTTAGATGAGCAGTCCATTCGGGTTAATCATTTAATTAAAAGTGCGGATGTGGAGAGTTTGGCTTGGCTCAAAACGAGTAAGTGTAGGGAAGTTGTTTCGCTGCCGGATAAAGGTGTTTATGACGCCTTAAATCAGGCTATGGGCTATATGAAATCCAATGACATAATTGGTTTTTTACACGCAGGGGATACTTTCTCCAGTGCGAATACCTTAGAAAATATTGAACAAGAATTCCTAAATAACCCAAAATGTACTTGGTTATATAGTGGGGTGGAAATTGAAGGCCATAAAGGGAAAAGTAACCGGATATGGCAGCCATCGAAATTCAGGAAGTGGAAAATGTATTTTGGGTATATGCCTCCCCATCTCGGCGTATTTTTTAGAAAAGAAGTATTTGATGCTATTGGGCTGTTTAATGAGGAGTTCGAAATTTCTGGGGATTATGATTGGTTGTTGCGCCTAATGAAAAGTGATTTCCCTAGCAAAAGGTTCAAAGAAATTTCGGTAATAATGGAGCCTCAGGGAAAAAGTGCGAATACCCTCCAAGGTCTTTCAAAGAAAATGAGGGAAGATATTAAGGCAATTAGGTCCAGTTTAGGATTGCCGATTTTTCTTGCGTTTGGTGTTTGGTTAGGGAAAATTATTAGAAAAACTTCGCAGTTTTTTTAACTACTCAAACATAAAGTAAAAGCCCAAACTAAAGGAAAATGTGCCATTCTTTAAGTCTAAACGATGCGTCTTATTTAAAGTGTTATCAGGAGTCGACCGAACTATATAACCAAACGCGCCGGTTAAGTTTATCTTTCTGAAATTATAAAATGGCCCAAGAGCCCAATACTCTTTCTGCTCAGCAAATCCAAGTTGATTAAATTCAAAAGAGAAAAAATGACTTTCAAAATCACCTGGATCAAGGTGATAGGTGATTCCCAGACTAGAACTGGATAGACCAAGCCCGGCTAAAATCCCGATCGGTCCAGCAATTCGGTATTCATACTCCACCCCAATGTATCCACCACCTGCTTCTCGGTAGCCAATACTTAAAGCTTGGTTTTCCTTGTTCCTGTAGTATTGGGAGGTGCCCAAAAATGGAGCAAGAAATAGTATGAAAAGAATTAGATGTCGACTCATTAGAAATTGGCTCTTGAGAATTTCCTGGATTTTCGTTTCCGATTTAATTGGCGCTGGAATTTTGCGCAGTCATTTGGCGACCCACCGATACCAACAATTGAAATAGTAAGTTCCGCAAAAAGATAAACATCTTTGTATGTGGAATTACCTCTTCTTCCGCGTGAAACCGGACTATATCGCTCTCCACCAATTCTTCTGTCCGAAAGTTCACGCCCTATCCCTTCATCAAAAATAGCAGGATCAGGGTAGTTAAAGCTTACATCATCCAAATAATCAGTGAATGTTTTCCGTAATCCTAATCGGAACCCGTAACGCATAACATTGTTGTTGTGGAATACGGTGTAATTAAATCCGGCACCGATAGGCAGGGATAAACCGTGGGTTTTGTATGGTGTTACTTGTCCTTCTGTTTTTAACGGAGCTAAGTCGTACCATTGGTTATTGAAATTTGCTTGTGGTTTTCCGAAATAGTAAGCAATTCCTCCAAAAATATAAAAGCGAAAATCCACTTTTACACCTCCCTTAACCATCGCATAAAAATTATCGATGATGGCCCTTTCTATAACAATAGATCCTTCATGAAGTTTATTCCGAAAGCTAAGATTTCTCGCATACCGAGGAGTTCCTGGAGATAAACTATCCGCACCAGATATTTCGCCGTAGGTATAGCCCGCTCTAATAAATGTTAAAGGCGATACGGCGTATCTAGCGAAAACAGAGTAGCCCAGACCTGTTTGTTTCATTTGAAGATCCTCAACAGTTCTAGTTCCAATGGGTTTGGTTCCCCCAATATCGCCCAAGTAATTAGCCGCAGCAATACCTACCCCAAAATCCCAACGCAATTGAGCCCCTGAAAACAAACAAACAAACATAAATCCAAGGAGAAGTAGTGCTTTCCTCATAATTACATCAAATTTTGTGGGTACCTATACTTACATAGGTATTCCAATTTCAAAAGTAATTAAATATTATTCAACCACTTGCATTTTTAAAATGTAATACCTAAATCTTTTAGGTACTGTTAGAATTAGCCCAAGCCCCCATTTTATTCGATATTTGCCGTCATGGATTCCAAAATCACGCACCTCCTCAATATTAAATACCCCATTATCCAAGGTGGCATGGTCTGGACCTCCGGTTGGAAATTGGCCTCCGCCGTTTCAAATGCAGGCGGATTAGGGGTCATCGGTGCAGGGAGCATGAACTCCGAAGTATTGGAAATTCACCTGCAAAAAATGCAGCAGAATTGCACAAAACCTTTTGCTGTAAATCTGCCCCTTTTGTATTCCAAAATTGAGGAGCAAATAGATCTAATAATTACCTATAAAGTCCCGGTTGTCATTACTTCGGCGGGAAGCCCTGCCAAATTCACCGAAACTTTAAAATCCGCCGGAATTAAAGTAATCCACGTAGTGTCGAGCTCCAAATTTGCGATGAAGGCTGAGTTAGCCGGTGTAGATGCCGTTGTAGCCGAAGGATTTGAAGCCGGAGGACATAACGGCCGAGAAGAAACAACCACCATGTGCCTAATCCCCAAGGTGGTTGATAGTGTTAACATCCCGGTGATTGCCGCAGGTGGAATTTCGGATGGAAGAGGAATGGCCGCGGCGTTTGCCTTGGGTGCCCAAGGAGTACAGTTGGGAACCCGTTTTGCCCTCACTCCAGAAGCGTCCAGTAGCACAGAATACAAACTCAAAGGAATTATGGCGCAGGAAGGAGCAACCAAACTAACCTTAAAAGAATTGGCCCCAGTCCGACTTTTATTAGGCCCTTTCTCCGAGGAAATTGATAAATTATATGCCCAAGGAGGCACGGTAGATCAACTCCGAAACTTATTGGGGAAAGGCCGCTCAAAAAAAGGCATCTTTGAAGGCGATTTTACCGAAGGCGAAATGGAAATTGGTCAGGTATGCGCCAATATCAATGAACTTATCCCCGCCGCTGAGGTGGTGCAAAATTTAGTGAAGGAATACCATGAGGTTATCCGCAACTTTAAATCTTTAGACTAATTGAATAACTACACAACCTGGACTTTGCCCAACGGCCTTGGCGTTTTGTTTGTCCACAATCCCAATATTAAATCAGCCGTTCTCAACTTGTTGTACAAAGTGGGAAGCAAACACGAAATAAAAGAACGCACGGGTTTTGCCCATTTGTTCGAACACCTCATGTTTGAAGGCTCTGTGGATATTCCCCACTTTGATGCTCCTTTGCAAAAGGTGGGTGGTTCCAACAATGCCTTTACCTCTACAGATATCACCAATTATTATATCCATGTTCCGGCACAAGGCTTAAATACAGCCATGTGGTTGGAGTCGAACCGGATGAAAGAATTGGATATCGACCAGAAAAAATTGGATATCCAAAAAGGAGTGGTGATTGAGGAGTACCATCAGAATTATACCAACCAGCCCTATGGCGATCTATTCCATGAGTTAAGGTCGCTTTGTTACAAAGACCACGGTTATTCTTGGCCAACAATAGGGAGTACTCCCGAGCATGTGAGGGAAGCTAGTTTATCTGAAGTGCAGGCATTTTACACGCGTTATTATTGCCCGGAAAATGCCTTCCTTGTTATTGTAGCTCCCCAAACGGAAAGCGAAATTAAAGCCATGATAAATCATTGGTTTGGTGATATTTCCAGGACTTTTTTACCGCACGCAGATAGACCTTTAGATAACAAAGAAGTCCTTGTTAAAGAAAAAACAGTGCATAAACCAATTCAGGTTCCTGTATGCGTTTTTGCGGTGCATGTACCAGCACTTTTTCATCCCCATTTTGTGTACTTCGAATTGTTCGCGGAAATATTTGGGAACGGAAAAACAAGCCGTTTGCACAAAGCCTTGGTAGAAACAGGCCTGTGTACCGATGCATTTGCGGGCCTTACCAGTGAAATGGACGAAGGGTTGATGTATGTTCCTTTATTCCACGGTGAGCTCAATGATCCAGAACACATCAGAAAGGCTTTTTTAGCGCAAGTTGAAAGTGTATTGGGGGCAAACGAACCCTCGGAAGAGGAGTGGTTAAAAGCCAAGAATCAATGGCTTTTGGATTGGGAAATGCACAAAATAAGCCCCTTAAAGCAGGCCGAATTGTTGGCTAAGTTTGGCGCACATAACGCATTGGATCTTTTACACAACTTACCGGAACTGGTAAAAGAGGCAAGTTGGACCAAAGTAAAAGAGGTGTTGTTGACAACTTTGGATACCAAAAATTGGTTTCAGTTAAATTATTTGAAGGAGGATTAGTGATGAATATTTGGCAAGAAATGCAGGTGGAAAACCTGAAGTTCCAAGGAGTAGATTTTCCGGAATTTAAGTCAAGACAAATTGGAGGAGTAGAAGTCCTTTCAGTAACAGATAGCACCATCGGTTTAGGGAAAATCCAATGTGTTTTTCAGCGGTATGTTTCAGGGAGGGGAGTCCCTTTGGTGGAGTCAGCCCTGTCAGAGATGCTGGGAATGGAAAGTGGTTTTCAGGATAAAATGGACACCCTTGGTGCCGATTTTTCCTTTTCTGCCAACCGCGATTTTGTGTTTGTTTCTATTGTAGCCCTCACAGACCAGCTCACCAAAGCCTGGGATTTATTCATGGAGGAGCTCCAAAACCCCCGCTTTTCGCAAAGCCGTTTGGATGTTTGGAAAAAGCAACAGGAGGAAGTGGAGAAAATAACCTGGTCCAAAGGAAAGGCAATTGCAAGCAAAAAAATTAAAGCAGATGTCTTGGCCCAATTCCCCCAATATGCCGACACACATCTGCACAATTGCTCTTCCAGTATTCAGCTTCCAGAAATGGAATCGGCCTTAGGTCAATTGTGGCAAAACCTACTTTTTCTTGGGTTTTCAGGGAATGTTCCGGAAGCCTTGGAGGAAAAGGTCCTTCAGAACGCTAACCAGAAAAACGCGGTGCCCACCCCGGTCTCCTTTTTAACAAAACCCTGGGAAATGCCAGAACTAGAATTGGAGCAAACATCCATGCGCTGTGCTCAAATTGTACCCAATAAAAAGGACGCTAATTTTCCAATGCTCTATTGGACCAACATACTCCTAGCTGGTTTTTTCGGAAGCCGTTTAAATAAGGTCATTCGCGAAGAAAAAGGACTGAGTTATGGCGTGCACGGAGGATTTGTTCACCACCAAAATGTGTCATACTGGAACATCCAATCCGAAATAAAAAAAGGCTCCGAAGCGGAAGTGAAAGCCATACTAGAACACGAAATGGCCAACCTGCATACCACCATTACCGCAGAAGAATTTAACAAAGCGCAAAGCTACGTAGCTGGTAACATCAGCATGCAATTCGATTCCCCCTTCGCCGTTTTTGATATGCTCCTGAACGAAATCCTCACCGGCGGAAACGCCCCAACAATCAAGACCCGCTGGAACAATATTTTTGGTATTACCCACGATCAATTTGTGGAGAGTTCCAAGAATGCACCCTATGCATTAACAGGCTTTAAAAGTTTGTTTTTGGGGGAGGAGTAATTAGCACCTGCCTTCGACTCCCCTTCGGCCAAAATACTTTTTGCTCAGGGCGGCGCGCTCAGACAACGGTTGCACGGAATCTCTTTTACTAAGTAATAATGTAAGCCACGGCGCCTGAGCGCAGCCGCGCCGCCCTGAGCGAAACGCAGTGGAGACGAAGGGAAGGCCCGTAGCGGTTCCTTGGCACAAGTTACTTTTTGTCACCGAATTGAGTTAACTGCTTGATATTCGTGAAGTATATTCTTTTCCATCTGCCTTCGTCTCCGCTCAGGCATCGCTTGCTATTTTATTGTTTTCCACCCAAGTATTCCTTTGCCACAAGGTGCCTGAGCGCGCCGTGGTGAGCGGAATGCAATGTAGCCGAACTATAGACGCGCCGCCCTGAGCACAGCGCAGCGGCGCCGAAGGGAAGGCCCGTAGCTGTTCCAGGCATCGGTTTATATTTAATCCTTTGGCACCCAAGTATTCCATTGCCACAAGATGCCTGAGCGCGCCGTGGTGAGCGGAATGCAATGTAGCCGAACTATAGACGCGCCGCCCTGAGGGAAACGCGCCGCCCCGAGCAAAGCGCAGCAACGCCAAAGGGCGCCGCCCTGAGCGAAACGCAGTGGAGTCGAAGGGAAGGCCCGTAGCTGTTCCAGGCATCGCTTGCTATTTTGTTATTTTCCAACCAAGTATTCCATTGCCACAAGGTGCCTGAGCGCGCCGTGGTGAGCGGAATGCAATGTAGCCGAACTATAGACGCGCCGCCCTGAGCAAAGCGCAGCGTCGTCGAAGGGTACAGACGCCGAAGGGAAGGCCCGTAGTTTCCTCACCATTAACTATTATCGCTTTCCTTCAAAACATAACCCATAAATTCTTAGATTTGCACGAATTTAATTCTCAACAGCTCTATGGCGTTAAATTCAAATAAAGTCATTGGTGAAGGACTTACGTACGACGACGTTCTTCTCATCCCATCATATTCCGAAATTTTACCGCGTGAGGTGACCACTGAAAGTTGGTTTACCCGCAACATCCTGCTCAAAACTCCAATTGTTGCTGCAGCAATGGATACGGTTACGGAAAGTGCTATGGCAATAGCTATGGCACAACAAGGTGGAATTGGTGTTATCCATAAAAACATGTCCATTGAACTTCAGGCAAAAGAAGTGCGCAAGGTTAAGCGTTCTGAAAGCGGAATGATCTTGGACCCCGTTACCCTTCCAATGGATGCTAAAGTATCAGATGCCCTGCGTCTAATGGCAGAGCATAAAATTGGAGGAATTCCTGTGATTAGACAAGATGGAATTCTAGCCGGAATTGTTACCAACCGTGACTTGCGTTTCGAAAAAAATCCGAACCGTTCTGTTGTGGATGTAATGACGTCAGAAGGGCTTATTACCGTTAAAAAAGGAGTTGGATTAACGGAAGCTGAAGGCATCCTTCAGGAGCACAAAATCGAGAAATTACCGGTGATTAATGATGACAACAAACTTGTTGGATTAATTACGTATCGAGATATTATTAAAGTAAAGGAGCATCCAAACAGCTGCAAGGACCAGTTTGGTCGTTTGCGTGTAGCTGCTGCCGTTGGGGTAACTGGCGATACTATGGATAGGGTAAAAGCCCTGGTTGAAGCCGGAGTAGATGCCATTACCATTGACACCGCTCACGGGCATTCTTTGGGGGTTATTGAAACCTGTAAAAAAGTAAAACACTTGTATCCTGAATTGGATGTAATTGTAGGGAATATTGCTACTGGCGAAGCGGCGCGTATGTTGGTTGCGGCCGGAGCTGATGCCGTAAAAGTGGGGATCGGACCAGGAAGTATTTGCACCACCCGTATTATTGCAGGGGTAGGAGTTCCTCAATTATCGGCCGTAATGGATGTTGCCGAAGCTTTGGAAGGAACAGGAGTTCCTTTAATTGCAGATGGTGGTGTTCGTTTTACAGGGGATATTGTTAAAGCCATGGCGGCCGGTGCTGGATCAGTAATGGTTGGGTCTATGCTTGCAGGTACAGATGAGAGTCCAGGTGAAACAATTTTGTTTGAAGGTCGGAAGTTTAAAACCTACCGCGGAATGGGATCTTTGGAAGCCATGCAAAAAGGATCCAAGGACCGATATTTCCAAGATGCCGAGGATGACATTACAAAATTGGTTCCAGAAGGAATTACTGGCCGGGTCCCTTACAAAGGAAACTTGAGCGAAGTAATCCACCAGATTGTTGGTGGTTTGCGCGCAGGTATGGGATACACTGGAAGCAGAAATATGGAGGCGCTTAGAAAAGCAAGTTTTATCCGCATTACAAATGCAGGGGTTAAAGAAAGCCACCCACACGATATTTCAATCACTAGAGAAGCACCTAACTATAGCTCAAAATAAATTTCATGAAATCAGTTTTTTTTGCTTTAGCCCTTACTATAGGGTTCACATCATTTGCTCAGGAAGAGGTTATTTTAACCGTAAATGATCAAAAAATTCTAAAATCTGAGTTTGAAGCGATTTTTAAGAAAAATCACCAAAACGAAGCGGTTACCAAGGAAAGTTTGGATGAATATGCCGAACTTTTTGTGAACTTTAAGTTAAAAGTGGCAGAAGCTGTTGGGCAAGGTAAAGATACCCTACCAACGTTTGTTGAGGAATTGGAAGGATACCGGAAACAACTGGCTCGTCCATATTTAACAGACGCGAAAATTACAGACGAATTAGTTCAAGGAACCTTTCGTAGAAGTAGAACCGAACGTTTAGCTTCGCACATCCTGTTGCGCGTTGCGTCTAATGCCACTCCAGCAGATACTTTGAAAGCCTTTAATAAGCTGAAAAAAATTAAAGAGGAAGTTGAAGCCGGTGCGGACTTTAAGAAAATGGCTATTCAGTTTTCGGAGGAGCCAAGTGTTGCTCAAACAGGTGGAAGCTTAGGTTATTTTACCGCCATGCAAATGGTGTATGCCTTTGAAACGGCAGCCTATGCAACTCCAGTGGGGGGATTATCCGACGTTACACGTACCCGATTTGGTTACCACCTTATTCAGGTTTTTGACGAAAGAGAAGCTCGAGGTCAAGTAAAGGTCCGTCACATTCTTATTTCGAATAGTAGATCAAAAAAGGAGAAATTTTCAGGGCAAGAAAAAATCAAAGAAATTGAGGATTCATTGAAGGCAGGGGCCTCTTTTGAGCGTTTGGTGAAACAATTCTCAGACGATAGAAGTACGACCGATAAAGGTGGTGTTCTACCTTGGTTTGGAACAGGGAAAATGGTTGGGCCTTTTGAAGACGCTGCTTTTAAGCTGAAAAAAGGAGATATTTCTGCCCCTTTTCAAACAACCTATGGTTGGCATATTGTTGAAAAATTAGACGAAAAATCGCTCCCGACTTTTGAAGAATTAAAACCAAGAATAGAAAATAAAATTTCGAAAGATGCGGCCAGAAGTTCTTTGGCTGTCCAAAGTTTCCTAGAACGGCTTAAGCAGGAATACGACCTTACCTATAATGAAAAAACATTAAAGCCTTACTTAAAGGTGATGGATACCACCGTATTTAAAGGGAAGTATAGCCATCCGAAATTAGCGAAAAAGAAAAAGGTAATCTTCTCCTTCGCAGACGTAAAGTTTACCCAAGCTGATTTAAATGCAGCGTTGTTGGAGATGAATGAACAACGGGTAAATGGGGATGTCGAATTTTGGTTGCAAGGATACCTGAAAGGGATGATTAACCGGAAGCTGTTGGTCTATGAAAATACCCAGCTTTCACGGAAATATCCGGAATTTGCTGCTTTATACCAAGAGTATCACGATGGGATCTTATTATTCGACCTTACGAATCAGGAGGTTTGGAACAAAGCAGTAGAGGACACCACGGGCCTA
>JBLHJD010000002.1:0-43293 GCA_047618705.1 Luteibaculaceae bacterium | reverse complement strand
AGAAACAGGGGTAGTTCAATATATTCAGGTTTTAGACAGCCCTGGGACCGATTACCCGCCCAGGATTGTAAGCACAAAAAATGGGGAAGCGGTCCTTACCGGATCCATGAGAAAACTGAATATGAATCCGGATGAAAACGGGCCACCTTTTTTTCTTGGAGACCCCGATATGTATATGAAATATATTGGTTACTACTCGGCCAATGGTGATTTAATTCATGCGATCGAGCTCACGGAGGATGGAGGCTTCCCTTTTTCCCCTGACATCGTTTACTCCCCTGAAGGGTTTATTTGGATTGGATCAAATGCCAGAGGTGATATTCAATCCACAACCAATGGCCCCGTATATCCGAAGTATGGTTTTACAGATTTTTTTCTAGGTAAATACAGCTTAAACCCAACCCTTACCGTGGAAGAGTTTCACCGATTTGGATACGCGGCTAATGATGGTGGAAATTATGTGCATGCTATTGATTTGGATCAAAACGACAATTTATATATTGTTGGAAGTCAGTCAAGTGATGAAATTCAATACGACCCAAGTGGGGTTCACCCTCCGGAGCCCAAGCAGGCCTATTACAACACTTATTTGGCCATTTACAATCCGAATTTTAGCTTGGAATATGTTGGATTAAGAAGCCTACAAGGCTGGCACGGCGAAATCAATGAAATTCAGATTGGAAAAAACAACGATTTATATATCCATGAGGATTTTGAGTGGGACCACGACTTTAGTTACACAAACGAAGAGCACAAACTAGTACATTCGGGTGATGGCAGACGGGATCTGGCCTTAGTGAAATACGAAGTTGAATTTTGTTTCACTGAAGACTTCACCGTTCGTGACACCAGCGCGTGTGATTCCATTATATTCAGTAACCAGGTTTACTTTACTTCTGGCAATGCCAAAGACACCACATTTCTGCTGGGGTGCAACGAAATAAAAAATTATAACTTTATAATTTACCCCACTTTTGAGGGAGCACCGGAGGACGTTAACAATTGCAAATCTTTTACCTGGAATGGGGACACTTATTACCAATCAGGATTATATTCAAAAACACTTTCTACCCTAAATGGGTGTGATTCTGTTGTTCAGTTAAACTTAGTGATTGACACCATTATTGTAGCTACACAATATGAATCAATTTGTGAGGAGAATAACTTTTTTTGGAACAAAAGTGGGTTAAGCTACAACGCATCTGGATTGTACAAAACCATAGTTTCAACCGGAGAATGCGACTCATCGTTTACCTTAAATTTGGCCGTTAAACCTGCAATCAAAGATACAACACCGGTTTTCCATTGCGGCTCATATACCTGGGTGGAAACAGGTTTGGAATACACCAGCTCGGGTTATTATTCAAAAACGTTCTCTCATCCCGAAACCGGGTGTGACTCCACAATTACAATTGATTTAACCGTTCATCCGACCTACTCAAACACAGCCCAAACCGAAGCGTGTGAATCTTTTTTTTGGACCGTTTCCAATGAGAGCTATTTCAACGACACCATTGTACAACGTACCCTCAATTCTAGCCTAGGTTGCGACTCCATTCTCACTTTAAACCTAAGCATTCATCCGAGCAAAAGGAACGCACATACAGTAACTGTTTGCTCCGACTTCTATTGGGATAAAACAGATTCCATTTATACAGCTTCCGGCTTGGATTCCGTAAAATACCAAACTAAGCACGGCTGCGATTCCATGGTGGTAATGAATTTGGTCGTAAATGAAAATTTTTGCACAACGCTTGACACCAATCATTGTTTTGGATTGCCCTTCACTTGGGAGTTTAATAACCAGAACTACAACCTATCCGGGGTGTATCGTGATACATTAATTAATTCATACGGAGGAGATTCCATTTCCATTTTAAACCTGACCATCCTAGACACTTCCAAAACACACGTTTCCGAACAAAGCTGCGATTCGTTCTTTTGGGGAAATACAGGCATCACCTACCTTAACTCCCAAATAGACACCGCTTTTTTCTTGAATAAAGGTGGATGTGACAGCTTAGTTATTTTGGATATTACCATTTTTAACTCCAGTTCCGAGGATCGGATTAGTTCCTCCTGTAATTCGAGCTTTGAGTGGCCTGAAAATGGTGTAAACTATACCAGTTCAGGTATTTACACTGCTATGTATCAAAATCAGCAGGGTTGCGACTCCCTTATTAACTTGAATTTAACCCTACTCCCCAACCCCGAGACAGTAGTTTTGGAATCAGAATGCAATTCCTTTACATGGCCTGAAAATGGCCTGACCTACACTGAAACATCTATGGACACAGTGGTTTTTGGGGCTCAAAATGGGTGCGACAGCTTAGTTATTTTGGATCTCACCATCTACAAAGACCAACAGGCCGAACTGAATGAGTCAGGTTGCGACTCTTATTTTTGGTCCAACACAAACACTGCATACACAAACTCAGGAACTTATTCGGTATCCCTGCTATCGCAGCAGGGTTGTGATTCCCTTGTCACCTTGAATTTAACCATATTTCATTCAAACTCTAGCACCACAAATACCAGTGCATGTAACACTTTTACTTGGGATGCCAACGGCCAAAATTACACCCAATCAGGAACCTACTTTGCAACCCTGGCCAACAGCTCGGGCTGCGATTCGAACTTAACCTTAGAATTAACGGTTTACGAATCCTTTCAGGATCATGTATATCAGGTTAATTGCAACCAGTCCTACACCTGGCCAGAAAATAATGTTACCTATACTGCATCAGGGGATTATACGGAAACCTACACGGACCAAAATGGGTGTGATAGCATTTACTTTCTGCATTTTACGAACTACATTGACACCCCCGTTCCTCAGCCAATTGTTTCCTGCGAAAATTATTTTTGGGACCTCACTCAAACTAACTACACCAATAGCGGAACATATTCAACAACGGTGACCAACAGCTTGGGATGTGATTCATTGGTGACCATTTATTTAACCATTCACCAACCTACTCAAGGGGAAGAAACTGTTTCAAAGTGTTTGGGTTACAGCTGGCCAACCAACGGTCAATACTATAACCAAAGTGGAGATTATAGTGCCACAATTCAAAATCAATTCGGCTGTGATTCCACGGTGACCCTCAAATTAACCATTCATCAAAAGGACCGAACCCCTGTAACTGCTGAGACTTGTGATATATATATTTGGAATGAAACAGGAAAAACCTACACTACCTCGGGTGTGTATGAGCATACATTAAAAAACCAATGGGGTTGTGATTCTACCATTGAATTAACCCTAACTATTTTTAATAGCCCCTTAACTGAAATTCCAAAAACCGCTTGTGCAGATGGTTATTTTTGGGCCAATACTCAAAAAACCTATACTCAAAGTGGTACCTACCACGACACTTTGGTTAGCAACCGGGGTTGTGACTCTGTGGTGCAACTGCAGTTAACCATATTGCCCCAAAATTATTCTGTAGATCAAATAAGTGCCTGTGAGCAATATCTATGGAGGGCAAATGGTCAAACCTATTTGCAAAGCACTTCTGATTCAGTGTACTTTCAGAACCAATTTGGTTGCGATTCCTTAGCATTTTTAGATCTTACCATCCACAAGGGCTCATTTACCAATCTTTCACAAACAGCCTGTGGTTCATTTATCTGGGGACAAAATGGCGTTTTTTATTCTCAGAGTGGAGTTTACAGAGACACTATTTACAATCAACTCGGGTGCGATTCTATCCTTGAATTAAACTTAACCGTACATCCAATTTCACCAACCACGACCCAAAATTTTGGTGCCTGTTACACCTTTTCCTCCCCGCATACGGGATTGACTTATGACAGTACTGGAACCTATTTTGAAGTCTTGCAGGCAAGTACTGGTTGTGATAGCATTTTTGAATTGCACCTCACCATTGATCGGGATTTCACAAATCAAAACACCGTAAACGTATGCGGAGAGTTCATTTGGCCAATAACTAGGGATACATTAACTCAAACGGGACTTTACCAATGGAATGGGCAAACCCAATTTGGGTGCGATTCAACGTACCTCTTGGATTTAACCATTGATCGCAATTACCATTATTATGACAGTGTGGTGGCATGTGAAAGTTATATTTGGGGTGAAAACGGAGCTCAATATTCCTTGTCTGGAAATTACCAAGTAATGTACAGTACTTCAACGGCTTGCGATTCCATCTACTATCTCAACCTTACTATTCAAAAGCCAGATACGGTAACAGCATTAGTAGCGGCTTGCGAAAGTTATTACTGGGATAAGAACCAAATAACCTACTTCCAAGCTGGAGTGTATAGCTTTCATCAATCAGGCCTAGGTCAATGCGATTCACTTTTTTACCTGGACCTTTCTTTTCTTCCTACAGACTCCACCGCGTTTTCAATTTTGGCGTGCGCGAATTATTATTGGGCAGAAACAAACCAAATACTCGAGTCCAGCGGAAGGTACAAACAGGTCCTTTCAAATCAATTTGGCTGTGACTCCACGTTGATTCTGGAGCTCACTTTGCAACAAGATACGGTGGTTTATGATTCCATTACCAGTTGTGAATCGTATTTCTGGACAGGTCCAGATAGTGATTTAGCGCAATCGGGGCTTTACAGCCACACCTTTACCACATTGGCAGGGTGTGACAGTACAGTTCATTTAAATTTGACCATCCACCAGGGTGGGGCCTCAATGATGGACACCTTGCTTTGTAACCAGGCTTATTTCTTTGAGCCAACCAACACGTGGTTAGAAGAAAGCGGGAGGTATGAATTCAGGATACCCCATGCTACCAATGGCTGTGATTCAACGGTCACCATAAACTATGAAATGGTAAACACAAATCTTCACTACTCCATGAATTTGGAGGGAATATTCCTAGACCCCAATATAGAAATAGTGTCCTGGATGTTCCAAAATGGGAAAACGAGTGACTTTGTATTACTTCCAGAAAACCAGCCCACTTTCCTAAATCCGCAAAATGGAAATTACCAGGTTATTTACACGGTGGCAAGTTGCGTGGACACCTTGTTATTAAAATACGATCAATTTAACTGTGATCCACCATTCTATGTTCCAAACGCCCTTACGCCCAACGGTGATAATATCAACGATACTTTTTTTGTAAAACTTAAAGGATGTCCTATTCAAGCCTTTAGCATTACGATTTTTGACCGATGGGGGAAAGAATTTTTCACTTCCACCAACCCTAACTTCAAATGGCAGGGTTTAATAAACGGGGAGCAGGCACCTCCCGGTTCTTATCCTTTCAAGATTACATACCAGGTGAACGAAAATAAAATATTGGCGGGTGAATATATGGGATCCGTTACTATACTGCAGTAATCATTATTTCTAATGTCGTGCAGTTTTTATTCTTCCCTTAAAAGGGAATGGTATCCGAATTTGCTATCCTTAGGCAGCAAAAAAAGAGAAGCTTCAAAAGCTTCTCTTAATCTAATATCTGCAAAACTTATTTTTCAATCGCCTCAAGGCTATCTGAACTGCATTACTAGCAGCCGCTTTCCACCACTATCCACATGTTCAAAGAGTTCGAATTTCCTTCCTCCCGAGGAAATCAATCCACAAAAACATCATTTTTTCCCTTTATATATTCCGCAATGGGTAAGGAGTGGTTTTTGCGCTGTCTTACTGAATATCACCTACCCAATATAAGCCATGGATTTACAACTAATAAACCAGGCCAAGTCTAAACGACGATTTTTCTAACTCATCTTGTAAGGCAATCCTCTGTGGATATCCGCGCTTTGCCTCATCAAGTAGGCGCTGAGCCAAGTTTTCCATATCATTCATGGCCCAAAATTTCAAATCTTTTACCACCTGTTTATACTGACCTCTGTTGTGGGTTTGATTCAAACTTCTTTTCCAGCTCAAATTTAATACATCAAATAATTCTTCCGGAAATTGCCGATGTAATTCCTGGATCTGTGGAGGGTCCAGATTAAAGATGTTGTAAACATTATTGCCGGTTTCTAAATAGCGTATTACTTCAGACCAATTTTCTTGAAAGGCAAGAATAACATGGAGAAATTGAGAACAGTATTTTTCAAGGATAGGCACAAGTTGCATGAGGCCCTTTTCCTTTTCCTGAGGGGAAAAATGATTTAAGTAAATCTCGAGTTTTCGGTGGAAATCATCTTTACTGTGACAGCCATTAAATAAGGTAGGTGTAAAGGTATTAATATCAACTTTTGGTCTTGCTTTGGTGGCAATTTCGAAAAATTCTTCGGGATTAATACTTCTAGGATTGTCCTGCAAAAGCTTTGCCATAGATAAATAGGCTGTTTCCCATTCACCCGAATTGTAGGCGCTTTTTAGCTTCCGTTTAAGGATAAATGGAGCGTCTTTTGTCTCTTCGTCCAGTTGTAATATTTGTTCAGATTTCTCCTGTTTTTCAAGAACCAACCTATACGCGGTATAGGCAAACTCGGGGTTCCACGAGCCCTCAAAATAATATTCCCGAGTTAAATCAAAAGCCTTCTCTAGTTCTGATTTTGTTTTCCCCGTTAACGAAATTACTTCCAACATTAAAACATGCTCATCCCACCCTTTAAAACTTTCTTTGGTGAAATGTTTATACGCCCGCTGGAAAATTGCTTTTCGTTCCTGCTCATCCAACCAATTATCCCGAGCCGAAGATTGAATTATTTCTTTGGCCAAATATAAAATGTTGAGTGTACAACCACCGCTGTCATCCATCGTGGACAAGCAGGGAACAATGACCTCCAAAATGGCCCAAGCCAGCTCTAATTCTGAAGTGTCTTTTGCATCTATGGCCTTTGATAATCTATTTTCGTAGGGGGAAAATTGAGCTATTAATTTGCCGGAACTGGCATATGGGATATACCGCTTCCTTTTAAAAGGAGCAATTATACTCCTGATTTGGGACTTTAAGTTTCCATGATCCACCGAGGGGGTGAATTCAGCTAAAAACACATTGCGTAGTTGCGTGTCATTTAGCACGGTTGATCTAATAAATTGGATCATTTGGTCCGGGTTCAAATTTTGAAGAAGCTCTTGAGCCTTTTCGTCCTTAGTTGTTCGTTTGCTGGTTGTAGTTTTGGTTTTGGGCGGATTAACACTAATTCCTAAAACGGCCCGATTAATATGAAAAAAGGCAGCAGCTATGTGCTTACAAAGGTCTTGCTGGTTATAGAAACAGGCACAACTGGCTTGCACACATTGCCCATCTTTAATCCTGATGATTACCGGGTACGAAGAGGCCTGCGTTCCAATCACGTCGAACTCCGAAATTTCGCTACTTGTTTTAACCACAGAAACCTTCCCTGTTTTAAAAAGGAATAATCCCCGTTTTAAAATGGGGTCTGCAAAACTTTCCTCAAAATTTTCAACAAAAAATGCACTCATGTTTACCTTATAGTTCCTATTCCACAACAAAATTTAGGCACATTTATTCAATAAAGCCCAGAATAAAACTATGAAAGTTTATTTCAAACTCAAATTAATTTGGGAGTACTTTAAGGAGAAACACTATTTAGAAGAAGGATGGGATTTTATCCCTTTTGTGAATTACGGTGAAAACTAAAAGGGGCTAACCCCATATTATTTTAATGTTTCAATCGCCTTCAAAGCAATCTGCACCGCATTGGTCGCAGCCCCTTTTCGCAAATTATCCGCGACTATCCACATGTTCAAAGAGTTCGGATTTCCTTCGTCGCGACGCAATCGCCCCACAAAAACATCATTTTTTCCTTTTGCATACAAGGGCATCGGGTAGGTATTGGTTTCTGGGCTATCCTGCAACGTAACACCCGGCGTCTCGTGCAATATTTTGCGCAATTCTCCCAGGTCGAAATCGTTTTTGAATTCCACATTCACTGATTCGCTATGTCCTCCGTCTACAGGAACCCGGACTGCGGTTGCTGTAATCCGAATGTCCGGAGCATTTAAGATTTTCCGGGTTTCATTTACCAATTTCATTTCTTCCTTGGTATAACCATTGTCCGTAAATACATCACAATGCGGAAGGCAGTTTTTATCTATTTCGTATGGATACACCTGGGCAACTTTTTCGCCACTGCGCTCTCCATTCATTTGGTCAATGGCATCCTTTCCTGTACCCGAAACACTTTGGTAGGTAGAAATAACCAAACGTTCGATGCCGTATTTTTGGTGCAAGGGCGCCAAGGCCATTACTAACTGGATAGTAGAACAATTGGGGTTGGCAATGATGGCGCCTTCTTTGTGCACCAAATGCCCATTAATTTCAGGGACCACAAGGGCCGTATCGGCATCCATGCGCCAAGCACTGCTGTTATCAATAACCAAGGTGCCTGCTGCTTTAAATTTGGGCGCCCACTCCAAAGACACACTTCCTCCAGCAGAGAAAAGAGCGATATCTGGTTTAGCGGCCAAGGCATCTTCCATAGAAACCACAGCGTACTGTTTTTCCTGATACTGAATCAGTTTTCCAATCGATTTAGAACTTGCTACGGGTAGTAGGTTAGTAATAGGAAAGTTAAATTCTTCCAAAACCGTTACCATAGTTCTTCCCACCATGCCGGTAACACCGATAATTGCAACGTTCATAGTAATTTTTTTGGCAAAAGTATAGGAAAGGATTAGATTCAACATCGAATTAAAAAAATTAGCATGAAGATTGGGTTGTCCATTTTGGTTCTTCTTCTCTCGGGGTTGGTCCTTCAGGCTCAGGAAAAGTATACCATCAGTGGTGAAATTCTGGACCTTAGTAACGGTGAGTCTCTAATTGGAGCTTCGGTTCGGATTGCGGGGACAGGCACAGGAACCATTGCAAATGCCTATGGGTATTATTCCCTTTCCCTGCCACAAGGTAATTACGAGTTGGTGTATGGGTATATCGGATATGCGGATCAAGTAAAAAAAATTGTTTTAGACAAGGACCAAACCCTCAGCATCGAACTCGGGCAGCAAGCCATTGAGATTGATGCGGTGGAAATTGTGGGGAAGTCGGCGCGGGATAATGTGGAGTCTGTAAAAATGAGTGTCAACGACATGTCCATCGAAACCATTAAGTCTTTACCGGCCCTGATGGGGGAAGTAGATATTATTAAGGCCATACAATTACTACCAGGGGTACAAACCGTTGGGGAAGGGAACAGTGGTTTTTTTGTCCGAGGTGGTGCAGCAGATCAGAATTTGGTTTTGCTCGATGAGGCTCAGGTGTTTAATGCAAGTCATTTGCTCGGATTTTTTAGCGTTTTTAATCCCGATGCCATCCAAGGTTTAGAGTTGTACAAAGGGGGCATTCCTGCTCGCTATGGTGGCCGGCTTTCTTCGGTGTTAGATATCCGAATGAGTGAAGGGAACTCTAAAAAATGGGAGGCTTTAGGCGGAATTGGAACCATTTCGAGCCGGCTTACCGTGAAGGGACCTATTAAAAAGGACAAAGGAAGTATCCTGGTTTCAGGAAGGCGGACGTATGCTGATGTGTTTTTGAAGTTATCACCCAATGAGGATTTAAAGAATAACACGCTTTATTTTTACGACTTAAACGTGAAGGCCAATTATCGGATAGATGAGAATAACAAGCTGTTTATTTCGGGATACTTTGGTCGGGATGTTTTTAAGTTTGGTGATTTTGCATCCACTTCCTGGGGTAATACTACCCTAACGGCACGGTGGAACCACCTTTTTTCCAAACGGCTTTTCTCCAACACCACTCTTATTTTGTCCGACTTCGATTATGAGCTAGGTGCAACCCAGGATGTCTTGGAGTTTGTATGGAATTCGAGTATTTCCAATTATGGGATCAAAAACGATTATTCCTACTTCCTGAGTCCACAAAACACGATACGTTTTGGGTTCCAATCCACCATTTACGATTTCCAAACCGGGAGCATTACTGTGCTTGAAGAAGACTCATCCGATGTGAATTTTGACTTACCCGTTACCAAGGGATGGGAAAACGGAATTTACATTGAAAACGAACGCGATTTTGGATCACGGTTAACTGTAAACTACGGTTTGCGCCTGAGCAGTTTTTCCAATTTTGGACCAGCTACCGTGTACAGTTACGATCCTGATTTTGAATTAAAAGACACGCTCACTTATGATAAGGGCGAATTTTACAAAACCTATTTTGGCTTGGAACCACGCGTGGGTTTAAGGTATACGTTAAACGAGGAGAGCTCAATAAAAATGAGCTACAACAGGACCAACCAATATATTCAGCAAGCTACAAACGCAACAAGCAGTAGTCCTTTGGATGTTTGGTTTCCGTCTAGCCCAAATGTAAAACCGCAATTGTCGGATCAGATTGCAGCGGGTTATTTTAGGAATTTTCAGGAAGGGAAACTAGAGGCTAGTGCCGAGGTGTATTATAAATGGGGAAGCCAAGCCATTGATTTTAAAAATCACGCACAGTTGCTGTTGAACCCATATTTAGAAGGAGAGTTGCGCGCTGGGATAACCAGAGCCTATGGATTAGAGTTGTTTCTAAAAAAGACGGTAGGCGATTTTACGGGATGGTTGAGTTATACCTTGTCTAAAAGTGAACGCCAAGTCTTGGCTATTCAAAAAGATTGGTTCCCGAATGCGTACGATAAAAGACATGACATTTCCTTGGTGGGGAGTTATGCGTTTTCGGAGAGGAAATCATTCGGTCTAATCTTTGTGTATGGCTCTGGCGCGCCCATTACCAGTCCAACGGGCCGCTTTAATTACAGAGGGGTGGTAGTTCCTGTGTATTCCGACAGAAACTCGGCGCGGATGCCTGCTTACCATAGGTTGGATGCATCTTACAGCATCAAATCTAAAAAAGGGAGGGGCCAATGGGTGTTCTCTTGCTACAATATTTATGGGCGGAAAAACCCCTACTTAATCAACTTTAAGCAACGCGAAGCAACCAATGAAACCTATGCCGAAATGGTGTATTTATTCCGTTTTGTTCCGGCTGTAACCTATAACTTCAAATTCTAATGAGATTATCTACACTAATTATAGCACTGAGCATGGCGGGCCTAGTTGGGTGCACCGAGGAAATTGATTTTGATTTGAACGATGATGGGTTTGTAAGGTTGGTGGTGGACGCTGAATTAACCAATGTGCACAAAAGGCACAAAGTAGCGGTGAGCAGGACAACCAGTTTTTACAACAATGAGGTGGCGCCAGCTGTTTCGGGTGCTAAGGTGGAAATCAGAAGTGCCAACCAAGTTATTCCCTTTACGGAAGATCCTACCAAACCGGGAACGTACTATTCAACGGACTCTGCTGCAGGAGAAATTGGCGTGGAGTATATTTTGGAAATAGAAGTAGTCGATGAGATATACACCAGTGTTTCCAAAATTGGAGAAGTACCCAATATTGATTCATTGTCTTTCGAAAACCTCAGGAACAAGGATGGTGGCCCTCCATTTGGGCGGGAAGAGGATGGGCCGAAGGAATTTTTCTTAATGTCGATGTGGTTTCAGGAGTCCCCTACGCCAGATCAACAATACATGACCTTAGTTTATATTAATGGAAAGCTGGATACGGATACGGTATCGGAATACACCTTTTTTGATGATCAGATTTTGAATGGAGAATACCTCGATGACATTAAATTTGATGTGGTTGAGGCCAACTATGGGGATTCTGTAACCATTGAAATGTGGAGTTTACAGCGGGCGTATTACGACGGTATTTTTTCTTTATTTAGGGAAACTATTTACAGGGGAGGTTTGTTTGATGCGCCTCCGGCTAACGTAGAATCGAATATTAACAATGGCGCCTTGGGCTTTTTCTTAACCTCGGGAGTTACGCGTAGGACCATTATTTTGGATCCAGAAAATGAAGTAAAATAGGGTATGGTATTAATTTGGTTGTCACGTCTTTTTTTGTGGTTGGGAGGATATAAAGTCCGGAAACCAGAATTTGTAAATCACATTGATAAGGCAGTTGTGGTTGCGGGTGGACATACGTCTAACTGGGACTTTTTCTACTCCTTGGGTATTTTCCACAAGTTGGGGATGCCCGTGAAATTTACCATCAAACATGAGTGGACTAAGGCCTTTATTTTAGGGCCTGTGATCCGGAGTTTGGGCGGGATAGGAATAGACCGGAATTTGGCTAAAAAAAGCGGAAGTTCTATGGTTCAACTAATGGTGGACCTGTTTAAAGAAGAAGAGCAATTATACCTCATTGTAACCCCAGAAGGAACCCGTTCTCCGAATCCGAAATGGAAGACCGGATTTTATCATATTGCCATGAAAGCTCAGGTTCCTATTGTGCTCGGATTTATCGATTATAAGAAAAGAGAAGGTGGTTTTGATTGTGTGTTTGAACCCACGGGTGATTTGGAAGAAGACATCAAAAGTGTGAAGCGGTATTACCATTCGGTAAACCCAAAATACCCAGAAAATTTTGTGACAGGCTTGGAAGGGGAACTGGAGCCGAAATCACCGGAAGGTTAGATTTTGTTTTCGTTTTATAAGGATTTAGATACTTGGTAAGGGGTTGTTATTTGTAGATAAATGACGACTTGTTGCTCACAAAAAAGTACTAGCTTGGATTCCTGAATGATGAGGTGTTTTTTAACAATTCCTTAACAAGGCAACTTTGTCTATATTTAAGTGCCTATAGATAAAGAAGTTAACTACATGATGCCCACACATTCGCCCCTAACCCCAATGGTGGCCAAGGAAAAGCTTGGTCTTTTTTTGTCTTTTATATCTTCTAAACGCTGCTATCTTTCCTTAATTGTAGGACTGCTGTGTTTTCTTCCGCAGCAGGAATTGAATGCACAGAGTTACTATTTTGTTGGAGGGGCTGGTGTCACTCAATCTTCGGCCAGTTCTGGGCCTAATTCTGCCTATAATGAAAGTCGGCGAATGCAGTTTATTTATACTGCGGCTGAATTAAGTGCCCTAGGTGTGGATTGTGGAGAAATTCAGCAATTTGCCTTTTACGTTGTTCAGCAAAACGGAATTGGGACTATTTCCAATTACAGAATTCGGATGGCGAATGTTGCAGCCGCGGATATGAATGGTGGTATAGTTAACCCAGCAGGAATTACTACCGTTTGGCAAGGGAATTACAATGACCAGGCAAACAGTTGGAATAACTTCAACCTTGCAACTCCTTTTCTTTGGGACGGGAACAATTTGTTTATAGAAATCTGTTGGCCATTAGGGAGTTACAGTTGGACTAGCGCCGGTACTTACAAAAGTTACAACCTTGCGGGGACCACAAATGATATGGCGTACGACGAAAGTGATTTTGATAACTCTTGCAATGAAACGTCAACTTTTACTCGGAACTATAAACCAATAGGTCGCCTTTTTATTGATGATTCCAACCCTTTGGTTGCGGGTTCCATTACTCCATCTGGTCCATTAACTATTTGTAGTGGAGACCAAGTAACCTTAAATCATTCGGGAGGGACTTGGGATACGCGTACTTGGGAGTATTCCACCGATGCCGGTTCTATCTGGAGTGATGCTCCAGGTTCGCCAGGGGGGTCTTATACTACCTCGGCTGGAGCTGGACCAGGAACTTACCTTATTAGAGTGAAGCATGCAGTAGATACTCATTGTGATGTAATCTATTCTAATGTGGTTGAGGTAAAAATTACGGGTTCAACTATTCAATCTATTTCTGGGAGTAGTCCAGTTTGTTCTGGTGTTAGTTCAACAATGACGTATGGAAGTGGGGCAGATTCTTTCCAATGGCAGGATAGTATACCAGGGCACTACTGGAGAAACATTCCAGGTGCTACATCGGGTTCATATACCCTAACACCGAGTTACACTAAATTTTATAGAGTCTATGCTGATCACGGATCGTGCGGGGCGGTGGGTTATTCACCAGCCTTTGAACTTGTGGTTGAAGATTGTTCCGGAAATCGGACCCTAACAAAATGTAAAGGGATATTAACGGATCCACAAGGTTCAACAGCAAATTATACAGTGAGCCAAGATTTTCTTACAGTAATTCAACCTCCGGGAGCCTCTACCGTTACCATTGATTTTACAACGTTTGACATGGAGCCTCCACTTGGGGCACTTTGTTATGATTATGTACGCTTATACGATGGACCAGATGATACAGCGCCCGTTATTGGAGGTGGAGCTTTTTGTGGAACAGCTGGACCTGGGTTGGTAACAAGTACAGGAAACGCTTTAACAGTTCAGTTTTATTCCGATAATACTACAAATGATGTTGGTTTTATTGCGGATTACCAGGCAAATTACCCAGCTTCTACCATTACCATTAACCCAGCAACACAGGAAGTAAATGGTTGTGCAAATGCAAGCATTACCGTTTCTAATGTCCCGGGAGCTACTACGATTTATTGGGAGTCATCCTCAGACGATGCTAATTGGTCTGATGAGCCAAGTTTATCAGGAAGTACTATAACCCCAGCTCCTTCGCAAGACACGTACTATCGAGCAGTTGTTATTAGGGACGGAGGGTGTATTGAAAGAACGCCTTCAGTTTTTGTTGAGGTTATTGATGGGTTGGCAAGTTTTACAGAAGATCAAACAACAATTTGTCAAGGTGACCAAGTTTCTTTTTCCAGCACAACAGAAGGGCATATATCAGTTAAATGGATTTTTGAAGGGGGAACTCCTGCTACATCAACGAGTGAAAATGTAAATGTAACCTACAACACCGCAGGAACTTTTGACGTAAGCTTGGTTTCATTTCGTGCGTGTGGCCAGGAAAATGACACCCTAAAAAAAGTAGACCACATAACCGTAAACCCAGATGCAATTCCCGGAACGGTTTCAGCAGCGGCAACCATTTGCGCAGGGGAAAGTGTTACATTAAACGTTTCGGGTTACCTAGGAAGCATTGCATGGCAAAGTTCCATTGATAACAGTACGTGGGCCAATGTAGGTGGCGCTAACACGGCAAGCCTGAATACAGGAGCACTTAATGAGACTACTTATTTCAGAGTCCGGGTGTATAACGGGTGTAGCAGCGAATTTTCCAATTCTGTAAAAATTACCGTGAACCAGAATGCAGACGGGGGAACCCTTAGTGGATTAACTGAAGTGTGTTCTGGAACGTCTGTTACGGTAGCACTTGCAGACCACGAAGGAACTTTACAGTGGCAAGATTCGTTAAGCGGTGATCCGTCCTGGTCCAATGTCGGAACCAACTCACTTACCTATACAACAGGAGGTCTTACAGAAACCACACATATTCGCGTTACTGTTTCTACATCGGAATGTGGAAAGGATACCTCTGCTATCCATACAATAACGGTCATTGAAAATCCCCTTGCTGGAAATATCGGTTCAGACCAAACCATTTGCGATGGTGAGAATTTCACTTTTACGAGTAATGGAACAGAAGGAACCTTGCAGTGGCAGGATAGTGTTGCTGGAGGAAGTTGGAATGATATTAATTCTGAAACCGGTGTTAGTTATACTGCCAGTGGAACTGTAAATGTTACAACCTATTATAGGCTAGTTGCATCGGTTACCAACTGTGGTTCAAACTCATCCAATGTAGTTGCCTTAACCGTAGATCCTCAGCCAAACGCAGGGGATATTAGTGGTCCTGCAGATTTATGTAGTGGATCATCAGCGGATATAGTAATATCCAATACCGTGGGTGTAATTCAATGGCAGGACTCTGCAGTTGGTGGTTCCTGGGC
The DNA here is from genome assembly GCA_047618705.1 of Luteibaculaceae bacterium. GTDB lineage: Bacteria > Bacteroidota > Bacteroidia > Flavobacteriales_D > Luteibaculaceae > JBLHJD01. The sequence goes on along the minus strand of JBLHJD010000002.1, from coordinate 27,703 downwards.
CAATGTAGGTGGAGCAACTGGTACATATACCTCAGTTATCCTTACTCAGAAACGGTTTTTTAGAGCAATTGTAAATACGGCCAATTGTGGGTCGGATACAAGTGCTGCACATGAAGTAGCGGTTATTGAAAACCCCCTAGCTGGTAACATCGGTTCGGATCAAACCATTTGTGATGGTGAAAGTGCTACCTACACCAGCGATGGGTTTGAAGGAACCCTTCAATGGCAGGACAGTATTTCTGGAGGATCCTGGTCCAACATTGGAGGAGCAACCAACGACAATTATACCGCCAGTGGGACTGTAAATCAAACCACCTATTACAGGTTGGTTGCCTCGGTTAACAATTGTGGGAGTGACAATTCCAATATTGTTGCCTTAACCGTAGATCCTCAACCCGACGCAGGGGATATTAGCGGAGACCCATCGGTGTGCCGAGGAAACGCAACGGATATTACTATTGCCAACACCGTTGGAACTATCCAATGGCAAGATTCTATTTCGGGTGGACCTTGGTCTGATGTTGGAGCAGGAGGAACAACCCAGAATACAGGAGCAATATCTCAAGACACATATTACAGAGTCATTGTTAGCACACTCAATTGTGGAAACGATACAAGTGCAACACACGAAGTTCTTGTGGTGGAAAACCCATTAGCCGGAAACATTGGTTCGGACACCACTGTTTGTGATGGAACCCCGGTTACTTTTGTAAGCGATGGAACTGAAGGGACCTTGCAATGGCAAGACAGCATTTCAGGTGGATCCTGGTCGGATATTAGTTCTTCTACAACCGATTCGTACACGTCAAATGGAACAGTAAATCAAACGACTTACCTCCGATTAGTTGCAACAGCACCCAATTGTGGAACCAACATTTCAAACGAAGTGGCAATTACCGTTAATCCAAGCCCTAATTCTGGGGTAATTACGGGATTAAAAGATGCGTGTAGTGGTCAAACTATAGACTTAACCTTAACGGGTTCTGTTGGAACCATACAATGGCAAGATTCTACTTCTGGCGGTAGTTGGAGCAACGTGGGAACAGGAACAGGTTCTTACACTACAGGGTCTTTAACTCAAGACCTATTCCTTCGGGTGATTGTTAGTACCACCTTTTGTGGTAATGATACCACTACAGTACACGATATCACGGTAGTAAATTCTCCTTCTGCAGGAAACATTGGGTCTGATGAAACTATTTGTGATGGTGAAACCTTTACCTTTTCTAGTCTGAGCGCAGAAGGTGGCTTCCTTTGGCAAGACAGTATTTCTGGAGGAGCGTGGACCGATATTACACCTTCTAATTCCAACAGTTATTCCGCCAGTGGTGATGTCAATAATGTAACATATTACCGCTTAATTGCATCTGTTATTAATTGTGGTGCGGATACGTCAAATACAGTAGCCTTAACGGTGGATCCAGCTCCAGATGCAGGAGCCATTAGTGGCCCAACTGAAGTGTGTAGTGGCCAGACGGCAGACATTTTAATTGAAAATTCAGTAGGAGTTATCCAATGGCAAGATTCAACGGCAGGAAACCCTTGGGCAAACGTAGGCGGGGCAACTGGAACGTATACCTCTTCAGCGCTAGCAGAAAAAACCTATTTCAGAGTAATTGTTTCCACTGCTAATTGCGGAAAAGACACCAGCTCTGTCCATGAAGTTTCCATTGTTGCTAATCCATTAGCGGGGAACATAGGTGGTGACCAAACTATTTGTGATGGGCAATCGCACACTTTTACAAGTAATGGGACCGAAGGTTCTTTGCAATGGCAAGACAGTATTTCAGGTGGAGCTTGGGCTAATCTTGGTGGAGCCAATGCAGATAATTACAGTGGAAGCGGAACGGTAAACCAAACTATTTATTTCAGATTAATTGCTTCAACTACAAAATGTGGTAAGGATACATCCAATACCGTTGCCTTAACTATTGATCCTAACCCAGATGCAGGGAATATTAGCGGACCACCCGAAGTATGCAAGGGTTCTACAGCGGACATTATTATAGCTGGTACAGAAGGAGTTATTCAATGGCAGGATTCTACAGCCGGAAATCCTTGGGCAAATGTAGGGGGAGGTACAGGAACGCACACGACACCTGGGCTAACAGAAAAAACTTATTTCAGAGTAATTGTTTCTACCACCAATTGTGGATCCGATACTAGTGCTACCCACGAAGTAGATGTGGTAGCAAATCCGGTAGCCGGGAACATAGGAACCGATAAAACCATTTGTGAAGGAGAGTCCCATGCATTCACCAGTACAGGAATCGAAGGAGAATTACAATGGCAAGATAGTATTGCTGGTGGTTCCTGGACAGACATCTCTGGTGCCGAATCGGATAATTACACCGCTTCCGGGGCGGTAAACAAAACCACCTATTACAGGTTGGTAGCCAGCGTTACCAATTGTGGTTCTGACTATTCCAATGAGGTAGCCTTAATGGTAGAACCAAACCCAGTTGCCGGCGATATTAGCGGTCCAAGCGAAGTGTGTTTCGGAACCAGTGCAGAAATTGTTTTGGATAATAGCCTGGGGAGTATTCAATGGCAGGACAGCACAGTAACAGGAACTTGGGCCAATGTGGGAAGCGGATCAAGTCCGTATACTTCAGGCCCTTTAACCGAGAAAACCTTCTTTAGAGCCATTGTTGGAACTGCCAATTGTGGATCCAAAACCAGTGCAATTCACGAAGTTGACATCGTTTCTGCGCCTTTGGCTGGAAACATTGGCTCCGATGAAATAATTTGTGATGGGGAGTCTCATAAATTCACGAGTGATGGAGCAGAAGGATCCTTGCAATGGCAGGACAGTATTCCAGGTGGTTCTTGGAATGATATTAATTTAGAAACGGCGGATAATTACACCTCAAGTGGGACGGTAAACCAAACCATCCATTTCCGATTAATTGCTTCAGTAACCAATTGTGGTGCTGACATTTCCAACGAAGTTGCATTACAAGTAGATCCCCAACCAGATGGTGGAGATATTAGTGGAGATAACAGCGTTTGTAGTGGCCAAACCGCTGATATTACCATCAACAATACCATTGGGAATATCCAGTGGCAAGATTCCACTGTTGGTGGATCTTGGTCTAATGTGGGAAGTGCAACAAATACACACACATCAGCTGCATTAACTCAGGATACCTATTTCAGAGTAATGGCAACAACGGATAATTGTGGGTCGGCATACAGTGCTGCACATAAGGTGTCCGTAGTTGAGAATCCGGATGCTGGAAATATTGGATCAGATCAAAATGTGTGTAAGGGAGACAATATCACCTTAGTAACGGATGACTTCGAGGGTGATTTACAATGGAGAATAAGCACAAATGGAGGAAGCAGCTATTCCGATATTGGAGGCGCAACGAACCCATCCTATACTACGGGTCCTATTAATTCTGATGTTCATTATCAATTGTATGCGGAAGTTGCTGGTTGTGGAAGTGATCTTTCCAATGAGGTTGAAATTACTGTATTAGATAAACCAGAGGCCGGAACATTAGGAGCACCAATGCAAGTATGTTCTGGTTCTGATTTCGATTTAACTTTAACAGGAGAATTTGGTAACATCCAGTTTCAGGACAGCATTTCTAGTGGAAATTGGGCCAATATTTTTGGTGCAACATCAGAGCCATACAGTATTACCAACCTTACAGTAACCGCGTATTATAGAGCCATACTGTCTGCGGGATCTTGTGGGAAGGATACCACACTTACGCACGAAGTAGAGGTGATAGAAAACCCAGAGGCAGGAAACATTGGGCAGGATACAGCTATCTGCTCTGGGCAAAGCCTCACACTAAGTTCCAATGATGCAGAAGGAAGTTTAACTTGGGAAAAAAGCACCAACAGCGGAAGTTTATGGCTACCAGCTGGAGGAAGTTCAGCAAGTTTTTCAACCGGGGCCCTTACGCAAACTACAGTTTTCAGACTTGTAGCTAATGTTACAAATTGTGGACAAGACATTTCCAATGAAGTTCTTGTTACGGTTAATGATAACCCAAGTAGTGGAACAATAAGTGGACTAACCGAGGTTTGTTCTGGAGGTGATGGTACGTTAACACTATCTGGGGACGTAGGAAATATTCGATTCCAAGACAGCATTTCAGGTGGGTCTTGGGCCAATATTATCGGGGCAAATGCCGATAGTTATACGGCATCCAACCTAACTACCTCAAGTTATTTTAGAGTAATAGTTGGCACTCCAAGTTGTGGAAACGATACGAGTTTGGTTCACCAAATTGAGGTGATAGAAAACCCATCTGCGGGGACTATAAAAAAGAGCCAAGTAATTTGTTCCGGAGAAAGTGTATCCTTAACTACAGATGATTTTGAGGGAATATTGTCATGGGAACTGAGCACCAACAACGGAGCATCATATACTCCTATTGCCAACACCAATTCGGACACGTATAATACAGGGTCTTTAACGGCAAGCACCAAATTTAGGTTGGTTGCTACGGTGGCTAATTGTGGTAATGATATTTCCAATGTGGTAAGTATTCAGGTAGATGAAAATCCAAACGGAGGAAATATTACAGGACCAAGCGAAGTGTGCTCTGGGTCATCTGCGAATTTAGTATTGGTAGGTTCGGTTGGAGCTATTCAATATCAGGACAGTCTTGATGGAGGAAGTTGGGCCAACATTTCAGGGGCTAATTCCGCATCATACATCACAAATAACTTAACAGAAACCACGTATTTCAGGACGGTATTAGGAACCCTAAATTGTGGATCCGATACTTCGTTCCTTTTTGAAGTGGAAGTAATTGAACTACCGAAAGCAGGAAACATTGGATCAAACAAAACGATCTGTTTGGGCGATAATGTAATTTTAGAAAGCGCAAGCACAGAAGGCGATTTGCAGTGGGAAACAAGCCTTGATAACGGAACAACCTGGAATCCAATTTCGGGTGCAAATGCGGCAATATTTAATGCCGGAGCAGTTCCTTCAACCCGGCTTTTCAGATTAAAAGCTACGGTGATAAATTGTGGAACAAATCTTTCGAACCAAGTAAGAATTACCGTAAATGAATCGCCCGTGGCTGGAACATTAACCGTGGACGACAAAATTTGCTCAGGTTCCTCTATTACTGCGGATCTTTCTGGAAGTGTTGGAGATATTCAACTCCAGGATAGCATAGCCGGTGCAGCTTGGCAAAATATTGCAAGTGGAACTATGGTAAGCACAACCCTAAATAATATTACGCGCTCAAGATTTTACCGTGTTGTCATGAGTACCGATTTCTGCGGAAAAGATACAAGCAACGTAGAGGGACTTGAGGTAATTGAAAACCCAATGGTGGGTAATATTGGTGCTGATCAGGAAATTTGCTCAGGCGAAAGTGTAGCCATCGGAACGCCAACAACCGAAGGAGATTTAATCTGGGAAAAATCGGAAAATAGTGGATCTAATTGGGATCTAATTCCTGGAGAAAACTCCGACAGCCTTAATTCAGGAAGCTTAACACAAGAAACCTGGTTCCGACTTGCTGCCAATGTTATTGGGTGCGGCCAGGCAACATCCAATCTTTTAAAAGTTACGGTAAACCCCCTTCCTGAGGGAGGTGATTTGGCGGCAGTAACCCAAGTTTGTTCAGGAGAAGATGTGCTTCTTTCCTTGTCTAATTATTTTGGTGCCATCCAAGTACAAGATAGCATAGATGGAGGGACGTGGAAAAATATTTCCGGAGGAATATCTGACGCATATACCGTTCTGGGATTAACCAAAACAACATTCTACAGAGCCAACTTAACAAGCCCAAAATGTGGTAGTGAGTGGTCTAATAAGATAAAGATTAGTGTTATTGAAAACCCGCTTGCAGGCGATATTGGAACCGATGTGGAAGCGTGTGCGGGAGATGATGTAGTCCTAACTACAGATGAGTTTGAGGGTAGTTTGCAATGGGAAGAATCGGTAGATAATGGGAATAATTGGAATGACGTTAATGGCGCAAATAGTTCCTCTTTAACCCTTTCGAACGTGAGCACAGGAAGCCATTATCGGCTAGTTGCTTTGGTGCCAAGTTGTGGAAACGATATTTCCAACGAAATTGAAGTTCGGGTAAATGACCTGCCAGATGTTGGAACCTTAGACGCCCCAGCCAAAGTATGTGCTGGTGATCAGTTGGTAATTAACGTGTTAAATCACGTTGGGAATAGTAGATTACAAGACAGCATTCCAGGAGGAAATTGGTTTAATACCACTGGTGGAAATGTATCCACCTTTACTTTAAATAATTACAATTTTACCCGTTCATATAGGGTCATTGTTTCCACCACGTATTGTGGTAACGATACATCCAGTGTGGCATTAGTAGAGGCCATTGAAAAACCAAAAGTGGGTAACATTGGTACCAACCAAACTAGGTGCGAGGGTGATTCCGTATTCATGAAGTCAGACTCCCCCAATGTAGGAGATTTGCAATGGGAAAAAAGTGTGAATAATGGAAGCACTTGGCAACCAATTGCAGGAGAAGCAACGGATACATATAATACAAGTGCCCTGTCTCAATCTGCCTACTACCGTTTAGTAGCCAGTGTACCGGACTGTGGATTTAGGGTTTCGAATGTGGTTAAAGTAACCGTAAATGAAGTTCCTATCACAGGTGTACTCACGGGCCCTGCCGAAATTTGTTTGGGTGAAACTATTGATTTAAGTATATCTGGACATCAAGGAAGTGTTCAGATTCAGGATAGTATTTCAGGTGGAATGTGGGCTGCAACTCCCAACGGTTTAGGGACTGCGGTAAGCATTCCAAATGCAAGCCAAACCAAATTTTATAGAGCATCCATTTTTACCCAATTTTGTGGAGGAGTTTACTCCAATGAAATGGAGGTAGTAGTGAACCAACTTCCCAATGCCGGAAACATAGGAAACAATACCTTCTTATGCATCGGTGATGATAAACTATTAAAAACAACCACCACTTTTGGTGATTTAATGTGGCAAAAAGGAACCAACGGAACTTCATTTACCACTGTTGGAGGAGAAACAGATGACTCTTTGAGCACAGGAGTTTTATCCGAAACGACCTACTTCCGTTTAATTGCAGAAGATGCTAAATGTGGTTTTGATACCTCCAATGTCGTGGAAGTGGTTGCTGAAGGAAATTATGTGGCAGGAAGCATTGCTGGTCCCGATGAAATTTGCGAAAAGGATGGATTACAACTAATGTTATCTGGGCACGAGGGACGAATCCAATACCAGGATTCTGTTGTCGGTGGAAATTGGTCACCCGCTTCGGGCTCTCAAAACCCAAATTATTATACAGCCACCTTAAATCAAAACACCCATTATAGAGTTCGTGTTGGACACCCAGAGTGCCCAGGCGTTTATACCGCTGAGCACTTTGTAACCGTAAACGAGAGTCCAGAAGCAGGGCAGATTTCGCTGGTTAATGAACTGTGTTTTGGGGAGTCTACTAAAATTGGAGTAGGAACGTTCAAAGGGGATCTCCAATGGGAGCAAAGGCCATTTTCTGGCCAATGGCAAGAAATGGCAGGAGCTAATTCCGATAGCTTGGAAACAGGAGCCTTGTTTACTACAACATTGTACCGATTAAGAGCTGATTTGGGCGATTGTTCACCAGATTATTCCAATATTATTACCGTTAAGGTTTTGCCAGAAACCAAGGGGGGAACCTTACAAGGCGAGTCGCCAATTTGCTATAATTCAAAAGCAAAAGTGGTATTGAATGGATCTTCTGGTTCTGTGGTTCTCCAAGACAGTATTGCTGGCGGAATATGGCAGGATGTTCAAATTGGAAGCACTCAGTATTCGAGTCCTTTGCTTCTTGAAAATCGTTTTTATAGAGCTCAGGTTCAGGTAGGGAATTGCGATATTCAATTTTCCAATGAATTTGAAGTTGAAGTGTTAGAGGAAACCAAAGCCGGGTCAATACCATCCGAAAGTGATTATTGTGCTGGAGGTTCTGCAAGTGTTATTGCAGTTGGCAGCGCAGGCGATTTGCAATGGCAAGAGTTTGTTCAAGGAAACTGGGTTGATATTCCCAACGAAAATGATGTGGTATTAACAATTCCACAACCATTCAATGGAATGAGAGTGCGCGTAAAAGCAGGAAGTGAACAATGTGGATATAGGTACTCTGACAAAAGCACCCTAATGGAAGAAAAGGAGTTGGTGGAAGGAAACATTGTTGGACCAGATTCTATTTGTATTGGATCTGACCTCAACCTTTTCTTTCAAGGAGATGCAAACTTATTTACTTGGGAAGAGAGTAATGACGAGGTAGTGTGGACTGAAATAGGAACCGGAGTATCGTATTCTGAAGCTAATGTTCAGGAGACCAAGTTTTACCGCATTATTCAACAAGGAAAAGTGTGCCCGGAAATAGAATCGGCTTCACATGAAGTAACCGTAATTTCCTTGCCAGTGGGAGGAGTTTTAGAGGAAGACCAAGAAATTTGTGCCAATACACCATTCACGCTTAATTTAAGTGGACAATCGGGGGATATACAATGGCACTTTAAAGGTTCTGGAACATCTTGGGCTGTTGTCAATGGGGAGTCTGATCCGGTACTTAACGTAGACGGAATTACGGAAACGACCACCTACCGAGCACGGGTTTCAGAGGCCGGGTGTGGTTATGAAAACTCTACCTACCAAACGGTTGTTATTAAATCGAGCCCATTGCTTAATCGAATGATCCAAGGACCAGATGAAATTTGTGAAGGAGAAGCAACAAACTTGTCTACCTCTATACCTAAAGGGGCTATTCAGTGGGAATCTTCTTTAAATGGATCCAGCTGGAGCGCAGTTCCAGGTGCAATTACGCCGCAAATAAATACGGGTGTTTTAACACAATCTACCTATTACCGGATTGTAGAAACAAGCGTGGAATGTGGTTCTGAAACTTCAGACGCTTTTGTTGTAACAGTAAACCCTAAGGCTACTGCTGGGACTTTACCAAGTGATATGCTTGTATGCGAAGGTACCGTGGTCACATTATCCCTTAGCGGATCTGTTGGAGATGTACAATGGGAAAGAAGTCTCAACGGAAATAATTGGACAGAATTAAATGGGGAAACAGCAACTAGCTTAACATCCCACACCTTAATTTCAACGGTGTACTATAGAGTTAAGGCCGAGGAAAGTGTATGTAATACCGATTTTATTTCTGAAGCCATTAAGGTTGAAGTAAACCCTTTACCAGAATTAGGGCAAATTTCAGGTGACTTTACCATTTGTGAAGGAACAGAAGGGGTATTTAACGTTACAGGTTATGAAGGGGACGTTCATTTTCAGGACTCAGTTCCCGGTGGAGATTGGGCTGCAGTGGCTGGTGGACCAGGAGATGTGGGAATAACCGCTCCAGTAATTTCCAATCACTACATTAGGGTTGTGAGTATTCTCAACGGATGTGAAGCAATTTCCCCAGGTAAAAAAATCACCATGGTACAGAGTGCTAAGGTGAGTGAAGTTTTGGGAGCAGATAGTTTATGTCAATCTGGAAACACAATTTTGTATGCAGATGGTGTAAATGCAACCCAACGGCTTTGGGAGAAGAGTTTCGATGGAATTAATTGGGCAGTAATTAATGGATCCACCGCGGACTCCCTAATTGTAACCAACTTTTTCCAAGACACCTACTTCCGCTTTATAGCTCAGGTTGAAGATTGTACATCCGACAGTGCCGTGCATTTTATGGCCAGGAAAGAGTGTACCCCACCTGTTGCCTTTTTTACCATGGCACAAAATGGAAACCGGTTTACACCAGATAATCTTTCACAACACGAAACAATGTGGTTCTGGGAATTTGGGAATGGAGCTACAAGTTTTGATGAGTTGCCGGTGTACGACTATCCAGCCATTGGAGTTTACCAAGTGTGTTTAACAGTAGAGAATGAATTGGCTGTGGATAGATATTGCGACCAGGTATTTATTAACTCCTCTACCACAGGAGTCGGTAGCACTGCACCTTTGGCTGAATTGTTAGAGGTATATCCAAATCCAACATCTGGGGTACTCCAGGTACGGGCAGAGAATGTGACCATACTAAGCATGGATTTATTGGATGTTGCTGGAAGGATTATTCAATCTTGGAAAGAACGTTCCAGTATCGATGTTTCCAACTACTCTGAAGGCGTTTACCGCTTGCGGATCACTACAGACCAAGGCGTTTATGTAGAAACGGTCATGTACAAAAAGTAAGAGGGTAGGATTTGAATTAATACGGGGTAGGAACTTTTGGTTTCTACCCCGTATTGTTTTATTAAAACTCGGCGATTGCTCTCAATCCTTTGTGACTATTTCAAAGTTGCTGCAAAATGGGTAATGAAGAGAATTAAACAGAACAACGATCAATAAGTTTAATGTTGTCTAGCTCTTAAGTGTGAATCTAATACCTAAACAACAGGGGAATTGAACATAGAAATACGAACAAATAGAACACAGATTAGGTTAATACAATTGTCGGATTTGAGCGCTATTCATAAACTGCTCTCCTGGCCGGAAACCGATAAGTACAATGCCTTGGGCATTCCAGCCAACATGGATGAGACCAAATTACTTGTTGCAAGGTGGATGAGGAACAATGACTTAAAAAGCACGAAGAACTTCACCTTTGCCATTGAAAATACTCAGGGCCATATATTCATGGGATTATTTGGTCTCAACCTCGGAAATATAAAGTACAAAAGGGGGGAGGTTTGGTTTAAAATTCATCCTGATTTTTGGAACCAGGGCTTTGCAACCGAGGTTTTGGAGCGCATGCTTGACTTCGGATTTTCGACCCTACAACTGCACAGAATTCAGGCTGGTTGTGCCGTGGAAAATAAAGCATCTATACAGGTTCTAGAAAAGGTTGGTATGGTGCGTGAAGGCCGAGGTAGACAGGTGCTTCCTTTGAAATCCGGATGGTCCGATAATTTTGAATACGCGATTCTTGAATCGGATGACAGAAATCGGAGTGCAACATAAAATCATCTCCTACAGAGGTATTTATTCATAAGCTGCGGATATTTCTAAAACCCCAATTTTTTGAAAATGAATTAATCGCTCTAAACAAGGATGACCGATCCACTGAAATTTTGATGCTAACATAAAAGCCCCATCAACAAATAGCTGATGGGGCTTTATTTTAATGATTTCACTAAGCCAATAAGCTTATTTCAACGTTCCTTCCAGATTCAATAAAAAGGCATACTCCAAAGCCACTTCTTTTAACGAGTTAAACCGACCAGAAGCTCCACCATGCCCAGCATCCATATTGGTGTAGAGGTAAAGCTGATTGGCATTCGTTCTTTTTTCACGTAAACGGGCTATCCATTTTGCTGGCTCCCAATATTGCACCTGAGAATCGTGATATCCGGTGGTAATAAGTAAGTTGGGATAAGCTGTTTCTGCAATGTTGTCATACGGAGAATAACTCAAAATGTATTTAAAGTATTCCGGGTCATTTGGGTTCCCCCATTCGTCGTACTCACCCGTTGTTAATGGAATTGTTTCATCCAACATGGTGTTGATTACATCCACAAAAGGAACACTAGCCACTATTCCATTAAAAAGGGTTGGCTCCATATTCATAACGGCCCCCATAAGCAAACCACCAGCACTTCCACCCATCGCGTATAAATGCTCCGAGGTGGTATACCCATTTTTTATCAGGGTTTTTCCACAGTCAATAAAATCCGTAAATGTGTTCTTCTTCTTCAGCAATTTTCCGTCTTCATACCACGCCCTACCTTTATCCTCTCCACCTCGGATGTGCGCAATAGCATAAATAAAACCCCGATCGAGTAAACTTAAACGAGAGGTAGAAAAATAAGGATCCATGGAGTAACCATAGCTACCGTATCCATATAGGAGTAAAGGTCTATTTTTGGGGTCTCCAAGGCTCTTGTTGTACACCAAAGAAATGGGTACTTCGGCTCCATCGCGTGCAATAGCTATAATGCGCTCCGAGGCATACAAGCTGGCATCAAAGCCTCCCAGTACTTCCTGTTGTTTCAGGGTGGTATGATCTCCTGTTACAAAGGAGTACTCCATGGTACTTATAGGTGTTGTAAGGGAAGTAAACTGGAAACGGAAAAGGTCACTGTTAAACTCAGGGTTATTTCCGAAACCGATGTTAGCTGCAGCTTCTAAGGATTCCATTACGGCTTTTTTACCAGTCTTTTTATCCAAGGTATAGAACTGCTGAATCCCATCTTTTCTTTCCAACACAATGAGGCGTTTTTTAAATGCCTCAACTCCTTCAATAAGGCTGTTGGTATTGTGTTCAACCAAGGTTTTCCAATGTTCTTTTTCGGTTTTATCCTCAGAACAAGAGTACAAGGCAAAGTTGGTGTTCCCATGCATATTGGACCGAACAACAAAGCGGTCCCCATCGTGCGTAATATCGTATTCAACCCCGCGTTCCCTTTTAGCAAAAATGCGTGGATCTTCATCGGGTTTGTCGGCTGGGATAGTTAGGTATTCACTGGTTAATGTGCTACCACTCCCAATAATGATGTACTTGCCAGACTTACTTTTATAACAGTAGGTGTAGTAGGTGTCATCGTTTTCCTCAAAAACCAATTTTTTTGTGTTTTCAAAAGGCTTGGCAGCCCATATTTTTTCGCTGCGCAGTGTTTCCGGGTTTTTCTCAGTGTAGAAAAGGGTTTTGTTATCGTTGGCCCATGCTGCACCACCGGTCGTATTATCTACTTTCCAATCCAAAATCTCACCCGTAAGCAGGTTTTTCACATAAATTTGGTATTGCCTCCGGCTCACATAATCGGCCGCAAATGCCAACCAGGTATTATCTGGACTCACAGAAAGACCACCTACTTGGCAATATTCTTTTCCTTTTGCAAGGAGATTCTCATCCAAAATAATTTCCTCAGCTCCAGATTCATCACCCAGTTTTCGGCAATAAATAGGGTAGTCTTTTCCCGTTTCAAAACGGCTGTAATACAAGTACCCATTTTTTAAATAGGGAACACTTTCATCCTCTTCTTTTATCCGGCCCTTCATTTCTTCGAACAGGGAATCTTGGAAGGTTTTGGTGTGTTTTAATCCGTCCTCTAAATAGGCGTTTTCGGATTCAATGTATGCAAGAACCTCTGGTGTATCCCTTTCCCTTAGCCAGAAATACGGGTCGGAACGTTCTATTCCGTGATTAACAAAGGTTTGTGGTTTTTTAGCGCAAATGGGCTCTTTCATTGTTGTGGAATTCTCTGTTTGGCAAGCAACAACTCCAAATAGGAGTGCACCCAAGCCGATAAATTTAGGCCAGTATGTTTTCATAGGAAGGAAAGTAAGTCCTTTTTTTATTTTCTACCGCAAGTCTGTGATCAACGGTGATTTAAAATAAGGTTTGTAGGATCGAGAGGCTTTTTAAGGAAAGTTTAGAATCGTTTTGGATGCGTAAATAGCGTAACCAATCTTCCAAACATTGCGACTTTCCTTCCAATTGGAAGGCGCAGTCTTCCAGTTTTGCACCAATAAAGGCCAAAGAATTTCGGAATATTTCTGCGCTTTGCCCATCCATAAAATCAGGATGTTCAGGTCTCTTACTGCAAAAATGCGCCTCCCGAAGGTCAAAATATTCTCCAGGACTTGGCACTGGGGCCATTCCAAAAAAGGAGCTGAGGTTGGCCGTAAACCACACCGCAAAAACGCCCACTTTTCCAGCATTTAAACTTCGGAGAGCGTAGACAATAAAATGGTACAGGTCTGGGTTGGTATAGCCATCAGGAAGGATAAGTGAGAGTAATTCTGTAGCATAAATACTCAGGGCGCTTTTGGAAAAAGAAAAGCGCAATTCCGATAATAATTCAATGGCCTCAAATTGAGTAACCTGCCCCAAAGAGCTCTTTACCCGATCTAATCCAATCACTTCCAAGAGAGCTCCAGGGTATATTAAACTAGGGTGTTTTCCTTTTTTCTTGTCGCCTATTCCTCCAATAAAATAAGAAATACGCCCTTTTTCTTCCGAAAAGAAATGCAGGACCAGCCCTTTTTCTCGCGTTTTTATTGAATTAAGGACGATGCCCCGGTCCGTAAAACGCATCTATTTGCCAATCACCAATTTCCCTTTTCGCTGCTCCGAACCATCATCGTTGGTAGAGTAAATCAAGTAAACACCTGGATTTACACGTTGCCCATTCAGGTTTGTTCCGTCCCAAACGGTGCTACCTCCATTGCTCTCCAGTTTAATGATTTGATTCCCGGCAATATCTGTAATGGTTACTTCGCTATCCAGGAAGAGGCCACGGATCGAAATATTTCCATCAAAGGAAGAGTAAACAGGGTTTGGAATTACCTCAATTGGAGTATCGTTCCCAGTCAAACTTTCCGTAGCGTCAGACCTAAATGCTACTGCTCCATCTGGAGTTCCAAATAACACCTCTCCTGTTTTATGGTCAATTGCAATATCTAATACATTGTTGCTGGGTAATGGGCTGTTTTCGGAGGTGTAGTTGGCCAAAATGTTGGCCCCGTCTGGCGACAATAAGAAGGCACCAGAGTTGGCCGTAGCTATCCATTTCCGGTTTCCACCATCGACTTCAATATCTTGTACCAATTCCGTTTCCAGAACAATTTGCACATTCCCATCTTGCTCTATCAAAATCTGTTGAGCATTAATTTCTTCCTCAGAGAAAAAGCCGTTGGCGTTAAAATAAATGGCAGGTCCTTTATCGGTCCCAATCCATATTTCTCCATCTATGTCCTCGGCTACGCAGTAAACATTTCCACTAGGCAAACCACCCTCATTTACTGTGGTTGTAAGGGTCTTATTTCTATCGTCGCTAAAATTCTCCAAAGTCCCATTAGGGTCAAACACCAAAACACCAAGTCCAGGCCTAATTGCATACGTTAGCCCATTGGTTGCCGTAATCATTTTGTGCATTAAAGCATCGTCCGGGTTTAAATTGTTGACGGGGATGCCTATCCAATCACCATTGGGTTTCCGAACCACAAAAGGATTGGCAGTGTTGGAATTACACACCCATAAATTACCGCTAAAATCTACGCTTAAGCTAGGGGTACTAAAACTTCCCTCATACACTGTTCTATCACTAATGGTGCTGTTGTTGTTTTTGTAGAAATCAACAATGTCGTGCCCCTTGAACTCAAGGACTCCACCAAAGAAGGAACCGGCATAAACCTGACTTGTGTTTTCCGGATTTATCAGAATCTGAAGTACATCATAAAACTTCTTTTGCTCCATTAAGGGCTCGTTTTTCCAAGTATAACTTTTCCATGTCCCGTTCACGAACCCGCTGATACCTTCCTTGTTAAAGGTGTTACTGAAATTGGAAGAAATAGAGCCAGCAGAAAACCAAATTTGACCGTCATAAGCAGAGATGGAATAGGTGGAAGAAGAACTGGGCCCGCTTGGGTTATTCTGGGTGTATTGTCCACCAGAAAATATTTTGAATCCTTGGTTCTCAAAGGCATACCAAATGTCACCCTTGTTGTCATAGGCCATGTCCATAGGAACATCTCCTGCATTGTGAACATTTACAACATCCCCAATTCCATAATCATCCGCGGTGAATTCGATGGTGGAAAACTGGCCACTCAAAGCCATTTTATTGCCCACCTTCTTTAAATCCAAATAACGACCCTGAACCGGAGAAATAGTTGGGGTAAAGGTCGTCCCGTTGTAATGGTATAGTGTATCGGTTCCAAAATTACTGGCGTTAGGATTTATGTTTCGATAAGCAACGTAAAGGATATCTTCAAACCGTTCTACTTGCGTGTAGTTTCCATAACTAACGCGTGTTTCTAATCCCCAATTTTGAAAGTTGGCTAAAAATGGATCGGCTAAATCTGCCGATTTTAATCCTTCACTCGTTCCTGCCCAGATGCGACCGTCGTAAAAATCGACGTCGTAAACATTGGTAGTGATTCCGTTGGTTCCAATTTTATAGGTATCCAAAATTTCTTTGTTCACCAAGTCGATGACTACAATACCGAAACCACAAGAAAGGTAGGCCTTATCTCCCCGGAAGGTAATTTGGTTGATGACCTTACTCCCTGTAACAGTATTGGTTCGTTTTATGTCCGAAATATTAAAGGTTTCGAAATCCCCAATAAAATCTAGATTTCCATCTTGGTATCCCACGACCAATAAACGCAAAGAATCGTGAAATTGAAGCGCGGTTGGATTCACATCCGACATACTGTTGGATTTATCGTACACCGAAAAAATTCGATTGTTCTCGTCGAATTCAAAAATCGATGTTTTTGCAGCTCCAAAAATGCGGTTATCGCCATGTACAACTAAGCGAGCATCCGTAAAAGAGGGGAAAGTTCTCCAAGACCCTATCCCCTTTTGAGCAAAGCTAGCAGCAGAAACAAGAAGGGTCAAAACAAAAAGCAATATTCTCATAGCGATTAAAAACGTCAATTTCATTTATTTATTCCAATTCGGAAACAAATTTCTCAATAGTGGTGTTTTCGAACAAGTAGATGCTGCCATTTTTTCCAATACCCAAAACTCCATTGTGCAATGAAAGTAATCGGTAAAAAGGAAGGTCAGAAAAGGGCAGCCAATGTAAACCGCCATCAGTACTTATATCCACCCCGTTCCTTCCAGAACAAAAAGCCATCTGTTGATGAAAAATCACGGAAGATCGGTATCCGAAAGCCCCAGAATCGGAGGCCTGAATGGTTCCATTTTGCCAAATAAATGCCGTGTTAGTCCTTGTATTTGGACGTAAATAATCTCCACCAACAGCAACCACAGCACCTGTTTTTGGGTTTTCCGCAATGGAAAAAATCCCAGAGCTAGATAAGGTGTCATATGGAAACACGGAGAATTGCGTTTTGGTGCTGTCCTCCCAATTCCAAATATAAAGCCCCGACTGTTTTCCCCCTGAGGCTAGGATTAATTGATCCTTTTGCACAATTAAACCAGAACCACTTGCCGCAAATCCGGCTTCCCCAGAAATAGGGTTAAGTGGTAAGTGTTGGGTTTCCCAATGCTCAAAGTTGCCATCATCCGATAACAAAAACCAAGTGCTATCCAATGGATCCCCGTATACAAAAGTTCTCTCCGAATTTCCCGCAATCCCATCCATAAATATGTTCGGATGAGAACTGCGAAATACGTTTGTCCAATTCTCTTTTTTTAAGGAATATTCCAATAGAACTCCGGGTGAAGAAATACCCATAACCAAAAATGATTGCTTTTTTTTATTCCAATAAGCATCCCTAAATTCGGTGCTGTCATAGCCTTCTGGTGAAATATCCTTCCATTGTTGAGCGCCGGAGGGCAAGAAGTATACCTTCCCTGCCTGCCCCGCCACAAATAAGTCCCCATTTTCAGTAACATCAGCCCCCCTGAAACCGAGGTTAACGGTTAGTGGAGGCATCTCCAACCTTGGACTACACCCGAACAGAAGAGCTAGAAGGAGAATAGAAAGGAGGTGTTTCATGATTTAAGTATGGAACGTGAAAAATACATATAAGGAATGATAAACCGCCCAAACATCCATAAAATCATGGAAAACCAAACGGTGACTAATCCGGGAAATGGCGACAGAATAAGGGGTGGGAGAAATAAGGCTACACTGCTAATAAATAATACATTCCGAAGAAATGTGGCGTGTCCAAAACCTTTGTAAAACCCATCTAAACCAAAGGCAAGCCCATTAACGCATTGAATTCCAGCCAACAGAAAGAGGATGCTATTTAAATGCATTATCACATCGGCATCCTCGGTAAACCAACGAGTCCAAACGGGGGAAAGGAAATAGTACACAGCGCCTAATAACAACCCTGTGCTTCCTCCTAATAGTAGAATTCTGTTTCTTAGTTGGTGGAGGGTACTGGTGTTTTTTTGCCCAAAAAGAGCTCCGCCAATGGCATTGGCTGCATTGGCAAAACCATCCAAGAAAAAGGAAGAGAACAACCAAATATTCATGGCAATGGTATGCGCAGCCAAGGGTGCATCCCCCAATTTAGCGGCGGTCCTGTTGGCAAAAAAGTACACTAAATTGAGTATTCCAGTTCTCAGGAATAACTGGAATGTTACGCGGTAAAACGAGGTTAACAAAGGACCTAAAAACAGGGGGAACCGGATGCTTATTTTCCATTCCTGGGTGATCTTGTACCAGGCAAAAAGAGCCATGGATATTTGAGCAATTAAACTGGCCCATGCCGCACCGGGTATTCCGTAGTCTAATTCAAGAATAAAGTAATAATCCAATACCAGATTTATTACGCCTCCAATGACGGATGTGTACATGGCAATCCGGGTATTCTGAACTCCACGAAAATATCCAAAGGCCAAAATGTAGAATATAGTAAAGGGCAATCCAAAAATCCGAATTTGGAAATACTGATTGGAAACATCCAAGACCAAATCACTGGAACCGTATAAGGAAAGTAAAAACGTGGAACCAATAAAGGTTAAAATTGCAACAAGCAAGGCCAGGCCTACCAAAGTGATAATGGCCCAAAAACTCAGCAAACGAACTCGGTTGAGCTGCCGTCTGCCATAATGCTGAGAAACCAAGGCACTTAAGGCTGATTTTCCTTGGCCCAAAATCCAAACAAATAGGAGATATAAACTTCCACCAACACCTACTGCAGCAATAGCCTCCTTTCCCAATTCACCAACAAAAGCAGTGTCTACTAAACTGATAATAGGTTCCACTACTCCTGAAACAGTGGCGGGCAAAGCAATGGCTAGAATGTTGGAATAACTTCCGGATAGCCTGTTTTTTGGAGCGGCTAATCCCAATCCAAATCTAATTTTTGAATGAATTGACGCAGATCTTCGTTGTCCTCCATCAGTTTATTAAGTCGTTCAGAGTCCGTTAAAATGGTGTGGTTGTCTCCATCTGCTTTAATCAAGTCCACCTGAAGTTGTATGCTCCAATTGTTTAAGCTTTGCCGCAAATGATCCAACAATGGACCTTGTTCCGTAGTAAAATAACTAGCCTGAATGTTGTTGTCGATTCCGAATTCAATAACAAAATTGGGTTTTAACTCGGGTTTCCGATAACTCAGGGTGGCATAAAAACTGCGGTTCCCCAGATCCCTCATTTTTTCGCAGTAGCCCATCCATACTTTCTCTAGTTGCTCCTGGGTAAAGGCCGTTTTGGGCATTGAACTTAAATCCTCCGCAGTAACCTGCTTGTTTTCCTCTTTTTTGTAGAGTTCCTTCACCGAGAAAAATGACTTTTTGGTGAGCTTGGACTTTGCTTTTTCCGGTTCCGGTTCAGCCACAATTTTGGGCTGAGATCTTGGTGCCTGTGGGCTATCTTGATGTTTGGTTGGAGTTGGTTCGATATTAGCTGTAGCGACTGGTGTGGAAGGTTTTTGAGGTGTTTTGGCAACTAAGAACTGGGGAGGAATTAGTTCAATTAGTCTTTTTTTTTTTCGTCGTCCAACCCTTTTAAAGAAGCTAAACGCATGCAAGAAAGCTCCACCAATAACCGTTGATTCTTGGTGTTTTTGAACTGAATGTCTGCTTCGTTCAAGACGTTTAAAGCAGTTACAATTTCTGCTTTGGAAAATTGAGCCGCTTGGCTTACATATTTTTCCTGAAAGGACTCACTCGTTTCAAGCAAAGCCAATGTTTGGGGCGAATGCGCCACCATAAGTTGACGGAAGTGATTGGCTAATCCAACCAAAAATAAATGCCCATCAAACCCTTGATCCATAATGGACTTTAATTGATTGAGGCAACTTGGGATATCCGATTTTACAATGGCTTCAGTAAGTTCAAAATACACTTCTTCCCCAAGAATATTTAGGTTTTCTAGCGTAGCTTGGTAGGTCAGGTTTTTTCCAGTAAACGTGGAAAGCTGATCAAAAATACTAAGCGCATCCCGCAAACCTCCGTCGGCCTTTATTGCAATAGTGTGCAAAGCTTCCGGTTCAAATTGAATTCCTTCTTTTTCGGCAATTTTAGCCAAATGTTGCGCCATATCCGTAGCGCTAATCCGATTAAAATCGAATACCTGGCAACGGGAAATTATAGTAGGAAGAATTTTGTGCTTTTCGGTGGTAGCCAAAATAAAAATGGCATAGGACGGTGGTTCCTCTAAGGTTTTTAGGAACGCATTAAAGGCAGCTGAGGATAACATGTGCACCTCATCAATAATATACACCTTGAATTTTTTTCCAGCCGAAGGAGCAATTCTTACCTGGTCAATAAGGTTCCGAATATCCTCTACACTATTGTTGGACGCAGCATCTAATTCAAAAATGTTTAAATCATCGTCCGATATTTCGTCCAGTTTTTGGGGATCCGCAGCATTAACGGCCTTGGCTAATATTCGGGCACAAGTGGTTTTTCCAACTCCCCGTGGACCACAAAACAAAAAAGCTTGCGCTAGTTGACCAGAAACAATGGCATTTAATAAAGTGGAGGTGACCTTTTCTTGGCCCACAACACTATCAAAGGTATTGGGTCTGTACTTTCTGGCGGAAACGATAAATTGGTCCATGAGGGGCAAATATAATAACCTTTTTGCTCCTTTTATACTCGGGATTTGAAAGATATTAAGAAGGAGTTAATTGCCACATTTTAGAAGCGAGCAAAAAAAAGCCCTTTAAAAAAGGGCTTTCTATTAAGCCGGTGTTAACTCAGCTTCGGTATATTGATAAATAGGACTTCGCCTACCTTCTGTATCTACCCGGTAACATTGCAAATCCTGAGTAAAAACCTGGGGTTTAATAATGGAAGATCCAAGCAACATCCGAACACAGGTTTGAATTCCTTCAGGCATGGATGGGTGCGCATGGACAACATCCGTTAAACACCGGATTCCTTTATCCAATGCGATTAATAAAGCCACAGCTTGTATTGTGCTGGAGGCATGAGGTCCCACAGCTCGCATGCCTAAAATTTTCATCTCAGCATCGTCGGTAACAAGCAGTTTAAAAAAACCTTCGTTTTCCCGCATGGCAATGGCCCTATTCACATACTTGTAGCTTACACACGCCATTTTGTAGGCGACGTTTCCGGCCTTTGCTTGTTGTTCATTCATTCCCACTGCCGCAACTTCGGGATTTAAGAACATGATAGTGCTAATGTTGTTGTACTCCAGCGGGCTTTTCTTATTAGTATAGGCCATTTCTACGGCATGGCGGCCTTCCAATTCGGCAATATTAACTAGGGCAATATCTGCTGTTAAATCCCCAATGGCATGGATGTGAGGCACGTTTGTAACGGTGTCTTTGTCATCAATAAAACCCCGGCTATTTACCTCAACTCCGGCTTTTTCTAATCCCAGATTTTCCGTGTTAGGCACTCGACCTATGGAAATAAGGGCCTTTTCTACCGTAATGGTTTCTTTTTTACCATCCTTGTTTATCAGGGTATACTCAACTCTCCCATCCACAATTGACATTTTGTCGAGGTTACATTCTTTGTGGACTGTTACACCACGTTTGCTGAGGTTAGATGCCACTAAGGAACTAATCTCAATGTCCTCAAATGGTAGGATTCGGTCTTGTTTGTCTATGAGGTAAACTTTGGTTTTCCCAAAATTGGAAAAGATGGTTGCAAATTCACACCCAATTACCCCAGCTCCCAGAATTACAATGCTTTCTGGGAAATCTCGAAGCGAGTGAATGCCATCAGAAGTAAAGATGGTTTTTTCATCCACCTCAATTTGTGGAATTTTTCGGGGGCGAGAGCCCACCGCCATAAAAAAGCGATCGGCAGAAATAGCGCAATTGTCTTCCCCGCTAATTTTTATGGCATGGGAGCCAGTAAACTCAGCACATCCCTTAAACAAAGTAAGTTGTCCCGTTTTTACAAAAAAGGAACATTGCTCAACAAGTTGCCGGTATTTTTGACTGACGGCATTGTTCATTTCGGCCATCACAGATCCGATACTCAACTCACTATCAAAAACAGTGAAACCATGGTTCCCAGAATGGGCCGATTTGTATTTTTCAGATAGCTCCCACAGGGTTTTGGAGCTAAGTGCACCGTTAAAAACTCCGGCACCTCCAAGGCGATTTTTTTCAACTAAGGCTACCTTTTTGCCCAAGTCCAAAGCGCGCATGGTAGCAGCAAATCCCGATGGACCTCCGCCAATTATACAGCAATCAAACGTTTTCATAGGTTGGTGATTTGCATTAAAGTTAAGTAATTTTTATGGTGGGATAAATTTTTAGCGGTCAAATGGAAGAAGTAAAAGGCACTGCATGCTGTTTTTTGTTAATTTCATAAGCTAAAACCTGTCTGATCATGTCCAGAATTTTTGTTTTTTTTTGCGTTGTGTTTGCAAATGCACTTTTTGCCCAAAACAAACCAGGTGCCAAGGAATTAAATAAAGCCAATTCCGCCTACGCTGAAGGGGATTATTCAGACGCCTTGGATTGGTATGATAAATCGCTCCGCAAAATTGAGAAAGCATTGGATTCCGATGATGAGGCGTACCAGCAAGTGGTTATCTATAAGGCCAAAACGTTGGCTCCTCTGGGCCTACTAAAAACGGGTAACCTCCTAAAAGTCGAAAAAGCATTGGGTATCTTGGATACGGTGTATAGCCGGAATAACCCAGAAAAAATTAAGGCCCAATACGAAGCACTTACTTTTTATAATTCCATCGGACATTTCGAAAAATCGGTGGGCCTGCAAAACAAAATAAAACGTCATTTTAAACCCAAATCAGAACAAGATTCCATTTTGTTTTTTAACCTGGAATTGGAGAAAGCCCGCAGGAATATTGAATTGGGGAACTTCCTTACCGTGCAAGAAAGTTTGCCTTTGCTCATAAAACAACTTCTGGGAAGAGATAAGAAGTTGGACCAGATTTGGAATCCAGAAACGAGCGAGTTCCAGATACGAAAGTTAACATCCAAGGAGAAAAAGCGCCGTCGTAGCCAATTGGTTCAAGCCAAATTATTTGAATCGAAACTTCAGGTAGATTCAGAAAAAAGCAACCTGGATAGCCTTACCATGGTATCCTACAATTGGTTCAAAAAGAATGCGAAGGGAGGTGGCGCCTTAGGACAAAACGCTCGGTACATTGGAGATCTGTTTTTTGCCAAAGCCGATTATTCAAAAGCGAGAAAGTGGTATTTGAAATCAGCGAAAAATTTTAAGAAAGACTTCCACCGGAGTCACCCGGGCGTATTAGACGCTTATGCCCGGGCCCTGGATGTTTTGCTGGCCAAGGATGACATCAAACAAGTGGAACGCTTGTTTAATAAAATGCAAAAAAGGACCCGCTACTACCCCAAAGAATTTCGGGAAATTCAGCCCGCTTTTTTACATGCCAGTTTGCAAACGTACGATTTCAAGAAAATATACACCAATGCACTGTATTCGTGCGGACTTTGGCGGCAATTTATTCACCAAAACGACTTTGTGCCAACCCTGTATGCTTTTCAAAACAACAAAGATGTTTATACCTATTTAATTAAAAGAAGAAGAACGGCCCTGGCAGGGGAGTTTGTCAATAAAAACAAAGAATGGGCAAACACATTTTTTGGTCCATCCTTAAACCTCTCTGCCAACAATATCCTATGGGCAGATTACCAAATGACCTACCTCATGGATTTAAAAAATGCACGGTCTGTGTATTTTGGAAAAGATTGGGATCGGGTACTAGGCGAAGTGGGTAGAAATCACTCCTTGGCTCGGGGAGGGATGGAAAATAGAGGGAAACTGTTCCTGTTAAACAATGAGTTTGACAAAGCTGAAGCGGCCTTTTCTAGTTCTGTAAAAGGAAAGGACAATAGCTTTAGCGATGAAGCTAAACTATCCCATGCAATGCTCATTGGTGAATTGACCAAACTGTACCTCACAAAAGGAGAGTACCAAAGAGCCATAGACACCCTCAGCTTTGCCCAAGGGATTGTTAAGGATGTGTCAGGTAAAAAGTCATTCGAATACGCCCGTCTCCAACAAATTGAAGCACAATACCACGAATTTACTGGGAACCTCAGCGAAGCCAAAACCCTCATAAAAAAGTCAACGAATCAGATGAATAAGATGCTCCGGAAACAAAAGGTAAAGGTGAAAACAGATGGGGAAAATATGGCCCTTATGTTTTTATATTCCGGGCAATATAAACAGGCCAACAAGTTGCTGAAGCAGTTGGTGGAAAACCGAGAAGAAGAATTCGGCTTAACTAGCCCGACGCTAATAAAACCGCTGTATTATTCCGGAAAAACGCAATTATTGATGGGTGATTTTGTTGTGGCCGAACAGCTGACCAAAAGAGCCATGGATATGTCTGGGGAAAATGCGGGGAACAAAACACTCGAGTA
Organism: Luteibaculaceae bacterium; assembly: GCA_047618705.1. Taxonomy (GTDB): domain Bacteria; phylum Bacteroidota; class Bacteroidia; order Flavobacteriales_D; family Luteibaculaceae; genus JBLHJD01. Next base: position 3,495 of record JBLHJD010000002.1, on the reverse strand, counting down.
TTTGATGCTGGAAAAGCAACTAAGCGAAGTCTACTTCCAAATGGGAGATTATTCCAATGCAGTGCGTATCCTCGAGGATGTTGGAGCTACTCAAAAAGAAGTTTTAGGGAAAAACCACCTAAGCTTGGCAAACACGTATTCTGACCTTTCCAGAGCCATGTTTTTTAATGATGGAAAAATAAAACCAGCCCGTAAAAAGGCCAAGGAAGCCAAAAAAATCGTGGAAAAGGTTGTAGGGAAAACCCACCCCTTTTATGCAGAGGCATTATTAAATCAGGCCCTGATAGAAATTGAAGACGAAAAATACCCCTTGGCTACAACCTACTTTAATGCAGCAGAAAAGGTGGTAGAAGAACAGTTTGGGAAACGCAGTTTGGAAATGGCCAATCTGAATCAGAGTAAAGGCGACATGTTCCTGCTCCAAGGAAAAATGAACGAAGCCCTTAAGTCATTGAGTAGTTCAGGGTCTAGGTACAAACATACATTCGGGAAGGACCACCCCCTGTACCAAAAGGTGCAAACAAAAGTGGCAAGAGCGGAATTAATGGCTGGTTTCCATGAAAAAGCCTTGGATAGAATGGAAAAAGTAATGGAGCAAGATTTACAGTTTGTAGAAAAGTATTTTGCCCATTTGAGTGAACGTGAAAAATCGAAATATTGGGGACAGTTAAAAGAGGATTTTGATGTGTATTACTACGCCCTTTTTAACGCCAAAAAAGTGGGTAGAAGGGACTTGGAAAAAGCCTTGATGTACCGCATGAAAAGTAAAGGACTCCTATTCCGATCGTCAGTTGGAATACAACGGGCGGTAGGAAACAGTGGTGATTCTGTTCTGGTTGCCATGTTCGATGACTGGAAAACCCGGAAAGAGCTTTTGGCAAGCCTGGTTTCTTTAACCAGCGATGAAATCGAGGAACGCGGGTATAACCTGTACAGAATGGAGCGCGGAATCAATGATTTGGAAAAGGAAATTTCAGAATCAATAGGTCTTTCTTTTGACCCAGAAGATTGGGACATTAAGGATCTTAAACGGAAAATTGGTCCCAATGCCCTTGCCGTTGATGTTATCCGATATTCTAGCCCGAACGTTAGCGGTACCGATTCCAGTTATTACGGGTACTTAGTTGTGGATAATGATGAAATTAGAAAAACTAAGAACGAGGTAAGTGGAATGGAGCTGGAACGCCAATTCACCAATTATTACCGGAACGCAACCATGCTAAGTTCCGAGGATTTATATTCTTATCAGGCTTTATGGCTGCCAATAGATGAGCTCAATGTTGACGATAAGGCATTGTATTTTAGTCCCGACGGTACCTACAACCAAATAAATCCTGAAATGTTTACCCTGCCCAATGGTTCCTTTGTTTTTGATGAAACAAAAATAGAGTTACTGGGGAACCTGAGTGAGCTTTTTGTTGCAGTGGATACCTCAAAAAAGGATTCGAATTACACCTATACGGTGGAGCTTATCGGGAATCCTTTGTTCTATGATGAAGACCCCAATATTGCCCATGGCCCCCACATGGTAAGCAACCTTCCTGGGGCGGAATTGGAAGTACAAGAAATTAACACACTCTTAAGTGAAAAGGGTTGGAGTACACATGCTCTTTTGGGTGCCGATGGTACGGAAGAGGAAGTGAAGAAAATTAAAAGCCCTGATGTGCTCCATTTTGCTACACATGGTTTTTTTACGGAACATGCCACTATTAATGCTGGGATAGGACTCCGCGACCAACAAGCCATCCAAAACCCCTTGTATCAAAGTGGTTTAATCCTGAAAGATGGAGGTCGGTTGGTAGAGGGCGAATCGCTGTATGTAAATAAGTCGCCAGGGATATTAACGGCGTACGAAGCCATGAACCTGAATCTTGAAAATACCGAGTTAGTAGTTCTATCTGCCTGTGAAACAGGGAGGGGTGAAATTGAGCAAGGAGAAGGGGTTTATGGATTGCAAAGGGCATTAATGAATGCAGGTGCAAAATCGGTTATCATGTCCTTGTTTAAGGTATCCGATGCGGTGACCAAAGAAATGATGATGCTTTTTTACGACAATTGGTCGGAGGGTATAGATAAAAAGGCGGCTTTCCATATGGCCAAACAAAGCATCCGAGAAAAATACCCAGATCCAAAATTGTGGGGAAGTTTTGTAATGGTTAGCACTAGGTAGGTAAAGGATTGACGGGCGTTATCGAATAGCTTCTTGTGGAGATTGTTTAGTATTTCGTCGTTAATTTCATACTTTTAATAAATTTTTTGAAATGGCTAAAGTAGGGTGTATTGCAAGTTTGATTGGTGTGTTTTTGCTGCAAGCATTTACTATGGAAGGGCAGATTGACTTTTCCATTGAGTCTCCCATTACATATCACGGGAATCAAATTACTCCCTTGGGCTTTTCGGAATCTGCCTCGGGTGATATTGATGGTGATGGTGACATTGATCTTATTGTTACTGGTGGTGATGTCAATGGACCAATAAGTACTACCGTTTATATCAATGATGGAAACGCCAATTTTACTGTAAAACCTTCCAATTTATTAGCGGTTAACTCAGGCACAGTTGAACTACTGGATATTGACTTGGATGGTGATTTGGATTTGTTTATTTTAGGTCAAATTTACAGTGGTGAGAGTGCTTCGAGATATTATTTGAACGACGGTTCTGGAAATTTCCCTATTCCTCAAGTAGTGTTGGACTTTAATGGATACGAGTATTTAATAGGCGGAATGGCCGATTTTACTGGTGATGGTTTTCCAGATATTTTTTATTGCGGATTGGAGTCCTTTGGTGGCGAAGAATTTTCGGCAGCCTATGTAAATGATCAGGTCGGTGGATTTACCTTTGCTCCAGGTTTTTCAAATGTCTGGTTTTCGGAAGGTCGTTTATTGTTGGAAGATTTGACCGGTAATGGTAAAGCGGATTTGATAATTTCAGGCTATAACGCAGGCAGTTATAAGACCATTTTTTACGAAACCGACTCCAATTCTTTTAACCCCGTTAAGACCTTTGATGGATATACAGACTATGTGCATATTTCAGCAGGTGACATTGAAAAGAACGGAAATAAGGAGGTTGTTATTACGGGTGACAACAATGGAACTAAAGCAACCCATATCTTCAGAACTACTGCTCAAAACATCAATAACTACAATCAAGAGGAATCATTCATTACGGGCGTCTCCAATGGCGTTTCTCGGATCGTTCCATTTACAGGCTGGGAGGACACCTATCAATTATTTATTATGGGCTACACAGGTGATTCCAGCGTAGCGGAGTTTTATGATTTTGAAGGTGAGTTTTTTAGTGAAATATCTGCATTAAATGGTCTGCTAGATGGTGTGTCTGCTGGGGACGCTGAATTTGCCGATTTTGACGGAAATGGTGAATTGGATATGTTCATTACTGGTTACAATTCTGTGAACGATTCCATCGCCGATTTTTATTTTAATTACAAAACAGGCTTAGACCCCGTGGTATATAAAAATCAAAAACCTG
>JBLHJD010000001.1:0-60538 GCA_047618705.1 Luteibaculaceae bacterium | reverse complement strand
CCTTCTATAAGAACTGGATTACAGTCGTTTTGATCGGTAATTAAAAAACTAAAGTTTCCACCCGTTGGAATAGGGCCAGAAAGAAAAGTAGCTCCACTAGCGGCACCATTAACGAGGTAGCCATTCGGGTCACCACCAGAAATGGTGATTTCTATTTGGTAAGACTGGTTGTCCCCACTGCAAATAAAATCGGTTTGAACAGCCACAATAGGGTCAAATACATCCAAGGTAATTTGGTCTGATAAATCAGTACTACAACCCGGAGTTGTTCCATCTGTTATTTGTACTGTCCCAATCTGATTAGTGGCATCAACGGTTACTGGAATAGTAAGGTTGTTTCCTGCCAGATTAAACGTAGAATCGGTACCGTTGATGTTCAGAATCAGGGTGTATGGGGCGACGCCTTCAGTAACATTTACGCTTACGTTTACTATTTCTCCAGGGCAAACGGTGCTGTCCTGAAAAATTTCCGCGTCCGGACTTTGGTTAATGGTAATGTCGAAGTAGGCCAAATCATCCGGGCAATGCACGCCTGATATGGAATAGGCATAAATTCCGGAAACAGCGGTAGTTAAATTAATACTCGATCCAATACCGTTTCCACTGGGGTCAAAAAAATCACCATTGGCAGTTGAGTTATCCCGCAATAGACTAGACAAGCTCAATGAGCCATCACCAGTACAAACCACTAGGGTAGAATCCAAGCCAGCTTCTTCTGGAAACTCAACTTCAATGGTTACATCAGCAATTTCTGTACAGCCCAAGGCGTCGGTAGCTTCTAAGGTGTAGGTGGTTGTTTGAGTAGGAGTTACCGTTTGGTTAAAATCAACCTGATTGGTGATTTCAGCTGCGGGTTCCCAGGAATATACGAGTGAGTTTTCGTTTTTAAAGGAAATCCCCCATTCATCAAAATACGGGGCCTGACCTGCTTGGTCATCCACTACTATGAGTTCCCATGCTCCATTAACGGGGCAACCATTAAAGGTAGTAAAGGGCTGCTCAGGCGAATATACTCCGGTAAAAGGAGCTGCTCCAGCTGTAATAGGGGGTGCGCCTGCAGAAAATTTGGTTTGTTCGTAATTGTCTCCAGCGCCACCGTTATCGGAAGTTAAATCGATGGTTGTTCCATTGGGGCATTTTAGGCTCACGTCCAAATCTTCCACCCGGGTGTGGTCTATGTTTAATAATACCTCAATAACTTCTCCATCTCCAGGATTAATGATGGGTGGGAATATTCCACTAACATTGATAATACTGGAAAATCCAACCGGATTATTGTCATTCACATTGGCATCTTCAATGATAGCAAACGGAATGGGGTTTTGAAGCGCAGTAATGGTGGCAGTACCAGTAAGGTCCACACTTTCTCCAAGGCAAATAATGTCTTTATTGGAAGTAAGGGTAACGAGGGGTGCAGATACCACAGCAACTTTGGTTACGGTGTGTACACAACCCTGGTCTGTGGTAGTTGTTAAGGATACAATGTAGTTACCTGGCGTGGCATATGTTTTGGATGGTGGGTTTTGTGCACTGGAAGATGTTCCATCCCCAAAGGTCCAAGCATAGGTGTCGGCACCATAACTATTGTTTAAAAAGCTGGTTGTTAATTCATTACACGCTTGGTAAGGACTGAGCTCAAATTCGCTATAGGGAGCCATTTTGAAGGTTCCTCCCCATTGGAAGTCAAATCCCCCATTGCTTCCCGAGAAGTTGTCAATAACAATGGCGTATGTTCTCCCTGCGGTTACTACTACTTCGGGGTTAAATTCATTAGGATCGGCACCGGGAGGTGGAGGCCCCATACCAATTGGGTGTGCTCCTGGAATAACTAGATTGGCGTAATTATAATTACAACTTACTGGACCAGTAGAATTGGCCGGACAACCGGTGGTAATATCATATAAAGCCCAATCGAATTCCTGAGCAACTAATGGGCTTGCTATCCATTCTAATGTTCCTGTTTGCCCGATTGTAAACTTGAACCAGATATCCCGTTGAACAGCAGAGCCAAAACAAGTTGGTTTAAATCCACTGGAGGTGTATCCATTTAAAGTTCCATAGGAAAAAGGTTCTTTTCGGCACAAAGGTGTAGCTTGGGCGCAGATGTTTCCAGGATTTCCGGGAGGAGATGTACTTTCAATACACAATTCAAAATCGCCATCGTTTCCATTGGATTCAATGCTTATCCATATCTGCTGGCCAGGGGTAAGTCCAGTTGATTCTGGCACAGGTGCAGCACCTACTCCGGATTCACAACCTTCGATAAATAAGGCTGCACACCCTGCGGTGTGAACGGTAATAACAATATCGGAAATGGGGCTAGCCCCGTTTGGAGTAACGGTAAAATTATTTACGGCACCAGTGGTAACATACGTAAACCACACTTCATTTCCTGCTGGCCCTGTGTCACATGTGTTGGTTCCTCCGTTTGAAACGGCATTAGTGGTTGTTCCGTTAATACACACAATTCCGCTCGACGGAATTGTTATAGGTTGAGCACTCCCGCAGTCGTCATTGGCAACTTGTCCAAAAGAAACTTGGGAAAAAAGCCCTAAAATGAGCGCAAATATATATTGAATGTACAATTTCATTATCACTGGTCAGTTGCTATTCAAACGGAAAACATGCCACATGGTTGCTTTCCATAACGCTAAACAAGGACTAGTAGTCAGTGTTTTTTGAGGGTGAAATAGCACGGTTTTTTGTACTAATAAAATAATACTTTTTAAACGAGAAATGCCCCTCGTTTATCGAGGGGCATTTACTAATAGTCGAGAGAATGTGTTATTCCGTTTTTTGGAGTGCAAATCGGAGTTTGCTTAATGCGTGTTCAAAGGGGAAGTCGAGTTTTTGGGCGGTTACCTCCAAGGCCCTTTTTTCGATGCGAGAACAACCTCCACTTTGGGTTTCTTTCGGTGCCAAAGTAATGGTCTGAAGCATTTCTGGATTTTTGTCACAACCATAACATTGGGGGCCATAATAACGCTCATTGATCCAAGTAAGGGTAAGTTCCTTATCTGTTTTATTGGTGATGTCTAAATAGACCATCTCATCTTTTGTTCCATTCCATGGTTTTTCACAATTTTGGTAATGGTACTTCACTTCCACCTTTTGGTCTTCAAAAAGGACCGTAGGTTCAGTTGTTTTTGCAAAAGTCTGAGCTGATGCAATATTCCCGATTAACAGGGAAGCTGAAAATAAAACAAGTAGTTTTTTCATTATCGTAATAATTGTACGTTACCTATAGTTTCTCCTTTATCAGTGGAGAAAGAATCTCCTAAAATTACCCGATACAGGTATGTTCCCTCCGGTGCAGGATTTCCTTTGAAAGTTCCATTCCACCCTAGGTCGGGGTTTTTTGTCTCAAAAATAACTTCACCCCACCGGTTGAAGATAATAAATTCATATTCATTTTTCTCCTTTTTATACCCACTTAACACCGGTTTAAATACATCATTAAATCCATCGCTGTTTGGAGTAAAGGTGTTCGGGATATTAATTAAGGTTAATCCCAACACTTTTACATCTCTACATAATGTATCGACACACCCATTTATGGTAACGGCCTCTTGACATACGGTGTAAACACCCTCATCTTCACTTGGGAAGTTGTAGTAAGGGTCAATTTCATTGGTTTCAAAAATGCTTGAATCCACAATGAAAGTCCAGTTGAGCATGTCTCCAATTTCGGAATTATCATAGAAACGAACGTTCGGGTTAATTAAATCTGGTTTTGATGGCAGGAAGCTAAAGTCCGCCGTTGGCATTGGGAACACTTCAATTAAGTTAATACTATCCAATTTGGTGTAACAACCTACAGGGGAGGTTACTTCCAAAGAAACGGTATAAATTCCGCCACCTGGGTTTGTATAACTGGCAAAAGCACTATCCTTCCTGTTGGAAATCTGACCTGCTCCTAAGGTCCATGTTACCAAAGCGCCATCCCCCAAAAATTGTGGGTCGGTCAGGTTGGTAAATTGGACATCAAAAGGAGGACAACTTGCGTTAATATCCAAAGAGAAATCAGGTGTTGGTGCAGGAAAAATTTCCACAAATGCAGCACCCGTTCCGGTGTTTACACAGCCCTTCCCATCTGTAATAGAAACAATAGAGTAAGTGTGCGTTCCTGTTGGGAGAATAGAGGATAAGTTCAGACCATTGAACAAACTAGTGTAAAGCGGGTAGCTTACCCCATTTTCATCTTCAATTTCCACGGCAAAAGTGGGGTTACCCGAAAGGTTCAAGTCGAAGTTGAAAATTTCTCCGTAACACAAACTATCCACACCAGAAATAGTACCAATTGGAAGCTGATTAACAATTAACCCAATGTTAGGCATGTTGGTGTTGTTGATACAGCTTGGGTTAGATGCATCAGTTACCGAAATGATGCCATAGTTGGTAGTTGTTGTTGGTGCCACACCTTCTGGACTAGCCGATCCGGGAGTAACAATTGTGTTGTTATTGGTTATCCCATCTGTCCACTGCACGTTTAATGGGCCGTTCCCTGTTCCCGAAAAGTTCAGGATTGTGTTGTCTCCAAAACAAATTTCAGGATCGTCAATAGTTACATTAACAGTTGGAATTGAGTTTACTTGCAATACGGCAGACCCTGTGGCCGTTCCTGGGCAATTTAAGGCTGAGTTGTCTTGTACATTACTCACCGTAAATGTGGAGTATTGAACAGCGGAGCTGATGTTAGTTGGGCCCACAAGGACAGTGTCGGTTCCAGCTGTAACACTCCTGGTTCCGTTATTCCCCAATCCATCCGAATACATGAATGAAATAAGACCATTCCCGGTTACATCAAAAATAAGGGTAATGGAATCTCCATGGCAAATCTGACTTCCTGCAGGAATTGAAATATCCACGGTAGGGGTTGGGTTTACATCGACTGTAACGGTATACACCGAATCAACATTCCCACAACTCAAGGCAGATTGATCGTTCAATAAGCTTACCGTATACACGTTTGTTCCTACTGGCGGGAAAATAGTGCTGAATGTTACATTTTGTCCTTCGGTTGCGGTTTGTGTTTGATTAAAACCGGCAGGTCCATCTATACTAACACTCAATCCACCTGTCCCAACGGTGTTGGAACCGGTAATAGTCACAGGACTTCCTTCACAAACAAATACATCCGTAATACTCAAATCCAAATCCGGGATAGGCTGCACATTAAATTGAGCACGGGATTCATCCCCAAGACCCAAACATTGTTGCGGGCTTTGATCGCGAATAGAATCAATCTTAAATGTGGTTGATTTAAGTAAATATACATCCTGATCCAAAGCAAGGTTTACGGTAGAGTCTGCTCCGCTAACTGAATAGGCAAAAGTGTTTGTAAGGTTGTCCGATACAAATACATCAAATGGGCCGGAGCCACTAAAATTCTCAAGTTGAACAACACCAATGTTTCCGGTAATGTCGAAACAGAAATCGTCTGTTCCAGCAATCTGGACTGTAGGAGCTGGATTAACTTGAATGTTTACCTGACCTGTTATGTCTACACCAAAAGTCTTGGCAACACATCCAGATATGTTATCCACGATAGAATCTATCTCATACGTAAAGGATCCACTGTTGGGTGGTGAAATTTGTAAACTTCCACCGTTCTCGATGTTCGATGAGCTAGCTACCGTATTGGTTCCATCTGTTACAACAACACTGAATGTTGTCCCTGGAGTTCCGGTAAAAGTAAAGTCTACCGGGAATTGGCTGTTTTGACAAATTAAGCCAATGCTTGAACTGATATCCGCAGTAGGGCTTGGGAAAAAGGTCACCTCAATGGCATTCGATTTCTGAAGACAAGGAGTATTTAAGTCAACATCCCCATTGTTCATGTCACCAGTAATAGCCATGATGTAGTAGGACGTATTGTACAATACACTACCACCCGTAATTTCTGCGCTTAAATCAAAATTTGGAGTCCCTGCTTTTTGGATAATTGTTCCTAAAGTTGGATCATCAGTAAAGATGAATTGGGTTCCATCATTTCCATCGAAATTCTCATTGGTTTTATCGTAACCAGCACTTACAATCGCTACACCACAAAGTGGGGTAGGCGTGGTTAAAGGAAGCATGTCACCCACGGCTGTTTCACATGGACACAAGTGTGACGCTGTGAAAATGTATGGAGGACACGATTTGCCTACTTCTGAAACATCAAAGGTGAATGGAATTCCATTCGGTATTGCATTGGACGTATATAGCGTTGGATCGCCTGCATCAAAAGAACCGCCAATTGGGTCTCCGTTACCTAGGGTTCCGGTAATTTGGTAGTTAGTTGAACTACCTCCGGTTACATAGAAGGTTACCGTGTAACTGTTATTGTCTGTTGCACAGGTAAAAGGAGGCACAATGGTAGAATCCACAACGGGTGATGAAATTACCGTAACACTGGCGGTTTTTGGAGTGGTATTAGCACACTGCCCGTTTCCAACCTGATCAATGGTATAGGTGAAAACACCGGGAGCGGTGGGTGTAATTTCTACCACTGAATCGCCAGTGTACGTTCCCTGAATGTCGGCTGTTCCTGTAACAATGTAAGGCCCTGGTCCAGTGAAAGAAAGAGAAACTTCAATTTTATCTGATTGGCAAATTTCTCCGTTGGTAAATAAGTTTGCCTGCGGTTCTTGATTAAAAATCACGGGTGTTCCGTTTGAAAATTGAGCACACTTATCAGAAAAATCTACTCCTGTTCCTTGCGCATTACCGGCTACTCCAATTATGTAATAAGTGGTTCCGTAAACACCTCCTGTAATTGATGTGAAATTGAATTGTCCTGGGTTGGCGACAGGACCAGCTAGGATAGTCCCTAGGTTGGTAGCATCTCCATTGTGCAAGTAAAATGCTTTGTTATCATTCGGATCTAGGTATTCTCCTGCCGAATTGTATGTGATTCCTAAGGTGTAGGAAGCCGCACCACAAACCACTAATGGATTCCCACTTGAATTTAATGTTCCAATGGCCGTTTGGCAATCACAACTGCGATCTCCAGAAATGATAATAGGCTCCTGGTGGCATTGTAGGTCATCATTAAATTGAAAACTATACGTTGCTCCATCTGGAATTGGGTTAGAAACAAACTGGGTTCCCGTCACTGCTCCGGTGTGGCCCGTAGTGGAATTGTCCATTCTATAACTCAAGGTGTCACCACCCATCATAGAAATATAAACCAGGTAGTTTTCTCCTGTGCCGTCACAAACTGTGGAGTCTAAAACAGCCTCCATAGAGTCTTTGACCGTAACAAGGACAAAGTCGTTATAATCAGCCACACAACCCTGAGATACTATAGAATCAAGGGTGTATTGGGTTACTCTATTTGTTGGGTTAGAAATATTCAATACAAACTGATTCGAGTTAATCCCCATTTCCGTTTGCGGGTTTTGATCTTCGTGGTAATACAAGTCATACGGTAAAAAGCCGGTGAAATCGAATTGGACATTGGTTCCTTCTCCTTTACAAATCTCACCACCACCGGTGATGGTTGCACTTGGTATTGGGTACCAAACAACTTGTTGTCCATCGGTTACATCCTTACACGGGTCTGAGGTTTCTGGGAGCCCGTTTGCATCCACATCACTGGCTGCAATTGCTGAGATGTAGTAAATAGTACCGAAAGTCATGGTTCCGGCATCATATCCGAAGCTATTTGATCCTTGCAAAATGATGAAGTTACCGGCATTATCATGCAAGGTAAAGGCAAGGACGTCATCCCCATCCAAGGTTTCATCTCCATTGTGCTGAACCTCGTAAGTGGAGCCTTCACAAAGGGGAATAACCCCGCCGGTATTCGATGTAGTTCCAGCATCGGTACCACAATTACAAGCGAAGTTGTCTGTAATGGTAACTGGGCCGCAACCTTGGGTGTCATTAATAGTATAGGTATACGTAGCACCTGTAACCAATTCACTCGATGTAAATGTTGCTCCGCTGAATGTACCCGGGTCTGATCCGGCCACTAAATTGAAGGGAGCCACACCATTAACAACATCAAAAGTTACCACATAGCCCGTATTGGTTGGATTACATGTTCTAACAACATTGGTGATGCTTGGCTTTTTTGAAATCGTGAAAGTAACCGTCTTGCTTACATCTGGACAGGCACCGCCGGATCCACTTGCAGTAAGATTAAGTGTTACCGATCCTGCCGTAACCTCAGAAACATCTGGGGTATATACGGCTGTTAGGTCTGTGCTTGAAGGAGCATATGTTCCAGCTCCGCCAGTCCAGGCTGCTGAGGTGGCACCGCCACCGATGGATCCATTAAGTGTAATGGTTTCTCCTTCACAAATAGTTTTGTCCGCTCCGGCATTTACGGTTGGTGCAGCTTCAATGTTTATGGTCACTGTTCCGCGTCCACTTTCACAATCTCCATTCTTTTCGGATACGTAATAGATAGTTGTTCCGGTGGATGAGGTGTTGATGGTTGGGGTAGCTCCTAAAGGGGTTCCACCACTGGCTACAGTGTACCATAAAAAGGTGACTCCACTCGGTGTCAACGCTAGCGCTGCATCTCCTTCGCACAAATCAATTGTTTGATCTGCAGGGTCTGTTGGCATCGGAGTAATGGTAATGTCGGTTGTGGCAAATACGGCAGGACAAGCTCCCGCAGGATCGTCTGAGGTGAAGGTAAGCGTTAAGCTACCAGCACCTTCTTCTCCAGCTGTAGGTGTATACACGGCATTTCCGGTAGTGTTGTCAGGAGCGTATGTACCGGCTCCTGCGGTCCAAGTTCCACTGCTGGCAGATCCGCCAAAACTACCATTCAATTGCACTGTTTCACCAGCGCAAATGTCTGCTGTAGCGTCAGTACTTACCGTGGCAGGGTCGGTTACAGTGATGTCTATTTGACCTCTTGGGCTTTCGCAGTTTCCAACTTTTTCGGATACGTAATGAGTTGTGGTTCCGGCAGAAGCCGTTGAAACCGCAGGAGCTGTTGCGCTTCCTGTTCCTCCAACTGCTGTGGTATACCACAAGAAGGTTGCTCCGGAAGGCGTTAATGCTGCAGCCGCATCTCCAACACAATAATCGAGTGTTTGGTCTGCTGGAGCTCCAGGTGCAGGAACTACAGAAACATCTACCGACGCTTGGCTAGTACATCCACTAATGGTTACGTCTACTGTATACGTTCCACTATGGGCAACCACAGATGGATCCCTATCTGGGTTCTGCGTGTTGGCGGTATATCCTCCGGGGCCATTCCAAGCATAGGTGGCACCCGAAACATCTACACTTAATTCAATTTTTTCTCCTTCACAATAAGGTCCGGTGCTAGTTGCATTAATATTAGCTGGACTAATAACAACTACGTCAATAAATGCGGTGTCGGATGGACATCCGTTACCAGTACCAACTAACCAATATTGACCGGAACCGGATGCGGGTACTGCAGTCCGTGTTACGGTTTGCGCTCCTTTTCCAGTAACTGTTCCTGTCCATCCATCGGGCCCTCCAAATAGGAAGGTAACCTGAGGGTCTAAAAGTCCATTGGGCACAGTGGAACTCAATACAAGGTCATCTCCTTCGCAAAGGGTTAATGGGTTCGCATCCAAAGGTAGGGGTGCTTGTGCGGGGTTGATGGTTACATTTACCGTTGCGGGTAAGGAAGTACAACCCGTTGTGGTGTTGGTAGTTACAAGGGTGTAAGCCCCATTGTGTGTTGCTGGGTCTCCACTAGGGAAAGTTGTGTTTTTTACGGTGCTGGTAAAACCACTAGGTCCTGTCCAGGCGTAATTCACTCCGTTTACGGTAGTAGTAACGTTGAATGGTGCGTTCTCACACACCGGTGCCGTAGTTGCTGCGTTTGCTGCCGGGGCTGGGTTTATAGAAATCGTTACTTTGCCTTCCGCTGAAGGGCAGCCTGCTGATGTGTTGACCCGAACAAAGTAATCTCCTGCCATAGCAGCAGTGGCACCAGCTCTTGTTGGATCTTCTGTGGTTGATGTCCAGGCACTTCCGGCATGTCTCCATTGAAATGTAGATCCTCCGGGAAATGTGGTTGTACCAAAATCCAGTTGAATAGTGCTTCTTTCGCAAATAGGTGAGTTAGAGGTAGGGACAGGAGTGTCAGGAGCATCTTGTACAGTCACAGTAACCTGGTCTGTTGTTGCACATTCTTCGGGTGCTCCAGCGTAATTTCCTTTAACAGTATACGTGTAGGATCCAGGAGTTACAGGTCCGGCATCTGGGGTTAAAGAGTTGTTAGGTCCAAATGTTGGGTCGTTCGGATTTGAGGTCCAGACAAATGTTGCATCCTTAGGTTTGCGAACACATGTTGTAAATTTAGTGTTTGGCCTACGGCTTCCAGCTCTGTGGAATACATCGTCCCAACAGTCAAAGTTGGCACCACCGGCAGAGTTTGTACCGTCTTGGGTAAGGCAATTCCATGCTAAAGTAACATCTCTCGTTCTAGCACGGGTTCCCTGTCCTTGAGGGTTGTTCCAGCAAATCATCAATAAAAGATTGCTAACGCCATCCCAGTCATAGGCTTGGTCAAAATCAAATTTTTGCCAACCTGGAGAAAAAGTCACATTCTTAGGTTCAAAAACTCGATACAAATTATTGGAAGGAATGAGCTCATCTCCCAGGGCGTTATTTGGGACACAGCCCAGCCACAGTTTAAAATTGTTGGCTTTGTTATAACCATTATCCACACTGGCAATTTCAAAGGAAATAGAAGTCAGTTTCCCTCCTTCAAATCCTTGAGCTACCAATTCGTTGGCGCGGTATAAAATTTGCGTGGATAATCCGCCATCACAGTTAGACGTACCAAATGGTGTGTCGTTACAGTTTCCAGATGTTGTAACATTATTTCCAAATCCCACCTGAATTGCTCCTGAGGCGGAATAGACTGGATCACAAGCAACATCAGAGTTTACTCCACAAGGTGGTGGCAGAATTGGATCTACAAGCCAATCCGTGGTGAAATTAATTGGGTCACCTGGGCAAATAACTGTTTTGTCTACGTTTGCTCCAGCAATTCCTTTTTTTACAACCACACTAACACTTTGAGTACAAACAGTTGTTCCACCATCTACGGTGTATTTTACTGTATAAGTTGTATTGACTGTTGGGAAAACATTTGGAGTTGCTCCTGTGGGTTGGTAGCCAATTAGAGCATCGTGTGTCCAGTCATATCCGGAAGTAGCAAGGTTTTCTTCAATTTCTACACCATCAATTCCCCAGTGGTCCAAAGGCTCCCCGGTTAATCCATTGGAGTTAACTAATTGTATCCACCTGATTTTAACGTCGTTATTCCTTGCTGCGACAGGGATGTCTCTACAGTATTGTGTCCATGCAATTCTTTCTGCATCTAAGCCACCACGAGGATCAAAATAATCGATATCTGTCCAAGCACCTGCCCCAACTCTATATTGGAGGTAAACACCTTCATCAAAGGCATCTGGATTTTCACAGTTTGGGGCTCCAAATTCATTCCCAGACATTCTAAGGTAAAAACAAATTGACCCTCCGTTTGTTAGGTCAATAGTAGGTGTAGCGGCCGATCTCGGAGAGTTTGCACTTCCGTCGAACCATAAGAAGTAGTCTCCTTCTGGAGTTGGGACATCACAGTCGTTGTTCTCAGGGGGAGCAACACCATTTTGTTTGATAGAACCCGTTGGAGTGTTACTCCAGGAACTCATATCATTGTCGTTAAAATCTTCCGAAAATCGTACTGTTCCTTTTCCAACAGCTGTTAGGGTAACCGGATTTCCACAAGGGATTTCTAGTGGAGAGGCAAATGCTTCTATAATGCACTCTTGGGCTTCTGTAGTTAATCCAAAACCAAAGAAAGCAACGCTAAATAAAATAGAATAAAATCTTTTCATCTGATTAGTTCTTAATGGTTTGGTCAACTACCAATACGTTGGCAATTTTGAATTTTGTGAGGTTTTTCTTGGAGTGCTGAGACATCCGCACTAAAACCTTGAAGTTTTGGTTTTTGTTGAGTTCACAAGTAGGGTTTAATGACTCCCCAGGGTTTAGTACCACCCGGGATTTTAAATCGGGATGCATGTAGCCATCACAATTGGTGCAAGCTCCGTTGTAGTATGAGATTTTATCGAAAGTAAGCTCAACGGCAAATTTGTTAGTGTTTTTGACGTTAAGCATCAGGTAATCAAATTCTGTATTTGTCTCCGAAGGGTAGGCACAATGTTCAATACTAGATTGGATTACAACACCTTTGTTTCCCTCTTTGAATAAAAGGTGGGTATTTCCATCTTGCCCAAAAGAAAATAGGGGTGCAAATAGGTGAAGACCAAGAGCAAGAATTAAGTAAACGACGTTCTTCATGGAAGTATTTTATTTCTGTTATTAATCGGAATCCAAATTTCCGTCTGTCAAGTTAACGCTAGCTAAAGGAATAAGCTGCCTGTTTTAAAGAGTGCGGTATTTTCTTTGGTTCAAGTGTTTGGAGCATGGGCCCTTATTTCATCGAATTAATTAGGTGCTTAGTGAAGTTAAATTCATCGCTCATCTTGTTGTGAGCTATTTGTGGAGGAAATAAGATTTCAAGAATGGGTAGAATGTGCTGCTATAGAGGTGCTTAGCCCTGTTTTAGGGGTTTTAGAATAAGATTCTTTTAGGCGAGGAGATAGTAATTTTTTTATCGGCTTTTTTGTATTCTTTTAGGGGTGCGTTTTATAAAAGTCACCGAAAGTAGGATGTGTATTTTTTGAAGATAATTTCGCCTAATTCTGGAACTGGAGTAAACCTTTAGCGAATTAATTGAATGGGCCCATGATATTGAAAAATTTGCCCCCGGTATTTTGAGAATAACTTTAACGAGTATGTGTACACACCTGGAATGGCCATTTTCCGATTAGGCATCGTCCCATCCCATCCTAGCTCTGGATCATTGCTCGCAAAAATCTGCCTTCCCCACCGGTCAAATATCAGGAAGGAATATCCTTTTATATCCTCACGAATTCCAGAAACCACGGGTAAGAAAATGTCGTTTTTGCCATTATTGTCCGGCGTAAAGGCATTCGGGATAAAAACAAACACACGCCCTTCTATAGTTATCCGAGTACACATTTGGGCGGTACACCCTTCCTGATTAGAGGTAACCAAACACACGGTGTAACTTCCTTCTTCAATATTAGGGAAAGCAAACTGAGGGTCCTCATCCGTAGATCCGGCTAAAGTGTCAAAAGTCCACTGGTAATAATCCGCGCCAAAACTGAGGTTTTCAAAATCAACAATGGAATTTTGCAAGTCTGGGCTTTCTGGACTAAAATTAAAATCAGGCTCCGGAACGGGGTAGACATCAATAAATGAAAATTCAGCCTTACTGCTTTCGCATCCTTGCTCGGAAATCTGATGTAGGCGAACATCAATGAAACCACTCGTATTAAAACTCAATTTTAAGCTATCCGAATTGTCCGTAAAAGTGTTGTTTCCTATGGTCCATCTCGCAACACCGTTGGTTCTATATTCACTTGGAGTTTCGTTGATCAATACCACATCTAAGGGAGGGCAACCCATTAAATTTAAGCCCGAAAAGCGTACCTCTGGTGTTGGGAAAACCTGCACTTGAGTGCTGATACCCGTGTTCTCAAAGAGGCAAGAGGGCACACCCGAATCCCAGATGCTATCAACGGTTAAAATAAGGTCTCCATTGGCGTTGGGGAAAAACGGAAAGGCAAATTCTCCTTCTGTAGTTTGTACAACAAAACTGCTATCCGTGTTGGTGGAAAAATAGACTAAAATGGATCCTTCCCCAAAGGCTTGATAGGGGATTTCAACCAATCCTTCTTCACAAACAGGAACAACCCCATCCAAGGTTAAATTAGGGAGCGCCTTGGCTCTAAACAGCTCCATGTCCGATTCCAAATTACTGCAGCTAGCAGGACTGTTGTCCTGGCTAACAATTAATTCGAGTAAATGATCTCCCGAAACAGGGTAGGACACAAATAAACTATCGCCAATTAAAGTCCAGTTTTCCGGAAGTCCATCGAGTTCTCCAATAATATTCAGGTCCCCAAATCCTTGTTCTCGGGTTATGAGAAAGTCAATTAAATCTCCTTCGCAGGCGACATCCAAATTGGAAATCCGCTCCAGTTTCACGGCTGGATTAGCATAAATATTAATGCTCAAAGTATCCGTAAACGGGGAAGAACAGGAGGCCGGGGTTAAATCCGAAATGTTGGATGCGAAAAATTGCCGAGTACCCGGGGTTATGGTGTTAAGCGGAATCGGGAAAACGGCCGAGCTTCCAGGTATCGTTTCGTTGCTCAGTATTATGCCTAATTCTTGTTCCAAGTCCAATTTAAATGGATTGCCGCTTGCATTCGTAATCCTAAGATAAAGCGTGTCGGAGCTGCAGAATTCAGTTTGCCCATTATCAGAGCTGAACAGGATTTGAGGAAGCGGATTTACGTTAACAATAAAACCAGGAATTAAATTCCCACTACAGGTCGGGTTGGATCGGTCTTCAAATTCAATAATGCTAAAATGCGTAGTGTCTGTGAGAGTGTAAGGGATATCTATAGGTGCCCCTTCATTCATGAAATAGAGATCCTTAAATAAGGTGTCTCCATTGTTGTTGGTTCCCGCCAGCACTCCGCGCATGGATTGGTATCCAAAACCATCAATAGTAATGACCACATTTTCTCCTTCACAAATTTCGTAGGAACTTGAGTTATGGCTATAACTAGGGGTCGCTTTAACCTGAACATTTACCGTATCATTCCATTTACCCACACATCCATTGGAACCATCCTTGATGGAATCCAAAACAAAATAATTATTGGTGATGGTTTGCCCTGGCTCCGCTTCTGCCAAGACTAAAAAGGAGGTGTCCTGGATGAAGTTGATGGTAAATGATCCTTGGTAGGTGGATGAAAAATAAGCTACAAACGGAGGAGCCCCAATGGTTCCAGTTAAACGGAGGTCACTTTTGAGACCGGCTTCTTCGCAAAGAGTGATGTCCCCAGATAAATCGGAACGGGGGGAGGGGTTTACGGTGAAATTAAAAATTTGGTCCACTAGATGACCGCAGCCAGAAAGAGTATCAGTAATGGTTTCAAGGTACACCGAGTAGCTCCCAGCTGGCATAGGCGGGATTTCTAAAATCACGTTTTCGGTATTTCCACTCAACAAAGAATCCCCAGTCCCAGGGATATTAATTTTGAGTATGTACGCTCCAAGTGAGGTGGAGTTAAATTGAATGGGAATCGGGTCCCCTTCGCAATGAATAGGATTCATGGTGAAGGAACTTCTCGGGGAGGGAAAAAAATCAACCTCTCCAGATAAAACACTTGGGCACTTGTTACCCGCTAGGTCCGAAATAGAATCGAGGGTGTAGGTACTCGGGAATTGCGCAGGGTTAACATTAATAACACTTCCGGAATCAATGTTGGGGAACGTTTCTAAGCCTCCTTCTGAGTTGAGATAAATATCAAAAAAAGCTCCTTTTCCACTTAAATGAACCTTTACCTGGTAGGGACTGTCGTCCGAACAGGAGCTTCCTTCCAAAGTGATGAATCCATTCGGTGAAGGACTAACTGCAATTGTTTTATCCCCCAAATTCGGATTGCTAGAACAGCCGGCAATATCCTGAATATAGGTAAGGCTGTAGGTGCTAGTTATACTCGGGTTTATTATTACTGAACCGGTATCCCGACTCAAATATATTTGGGTTGGCGTTCCATTGATATCAAAGGTTGCCGTTGCTGGTCCACCACCTTGGGTAAATTCATACACCAACGTACCTGATTGTCCTTCGCAAATTTCTGGGTCCAAACTAAATGTTATTTCTGGATCCAACCTCCATTCTACTGGTTTCCCCGAACTCACAGATAAACACGGGTCCAAATAGTCCACTGCATTAGGCCCATTTCTATTTCCAGCCACTGCGGATATGTAGTAAATTCTGTTGTACTCCAATCCTGGCTGATATCCAAAAGTGGGGTTGTTGGACGTTGCCTTGAGGTTGGAGATGTAGGGGAAGGGACTTTCGTGAAGAACAAAAACTAAATTATCATCACCATCGTTGATGAAATCACCGTTGTGCACGGCAGTATGGACCCCATTTCCACAATTCCGAAGGGTGTCCGAGATGTTTTCCATGGTCCCCGCATCAGTGGTGCAATTACAGTCGGCACTTACTTCAATTGAAATAGGGCCGCAACCCAAACTATCATTGAGAACAATGGTTTGTGTACTTAGAGACAGGTAGGGAACCGTGCTTGCAATAAAAGGAGCTGAGCTATTTACGCTCCCAGAATTGGTCGTGTACGGTGGGGTACCCCCAGATAAAGGAATGTTAGCCGTGAATTCAGTATCATCGTCGGAGCACGTGTAGAAAGGTATACCAGCTTTTAAGCTGTCCAATATTTGAACTGGAACCGCAAGATTCGAAAGGTTGGGGCAATAATCAAATCCGGTTATTTGAAATACAAATTGCTGAGTTCCTGTATATCCTGTGGGGTCAAAATAAGAACCATCGCTTAGCGCACCAGTAGTACTTTGTTCTTGCCAAGATCCGGTAATAAAATGGGGGTTATTTAAAGCAGCATTCAGGTTGTAGTTGGAGCTGTTCCGGCATATTAAGGCTTCCCTTGGAATTGGTTTTGTTTGCACGTTAACCACAATTTCTGCAGTCCGTTCAGGACAAATTTGTCCGGAGGGGAAGGTGTATACAAAAGAGTACGCGCCTGTGCTAATAGCGTTAGGTGCTTGCCATAAACCACTGGTGCTGGACAAAGTTCCCGGTGCGCTGCTTGTCCAAGTACCCCCGTTGTCCGGTGATCCGGCCAAAGCATTGAATAATGGGATTGTTTGTCCATCTTGGCAAATCTGGATTGTTGCATCCCCACCCGTATTTTTGTCTTTTTCTACAATCAAGGTAACAATGGCACTCGTGTTTTCACAGCCATTGGTTTCGGTTATGGTATATCGGTAGCGGTATGTCCCATTCAGGTTTTTGATGTTAACCAATGCGCCATTAAGAGCTCCAGATCCATCCAAGTCCGACCAGCTACCAAAGTTGTCCGGGGTTCCTTGGAGCAATGGGAAAAGGCTAATGTCCGCATCCCTAGAACAAAAATAAACAGTATTGGCATCACCGGCATCTGGTTTTGGATTTACGGTTATTGTACTCCCATCCTGGGATGCACAGTTCAGGTAGTCATTAACTACAAGCTGATACGTTCGGCTGGCCGTTGGCGTTGCGGTAGGGGAAAGTGATCCTGAGTTTTCCAATTCTGTAGTGGGTGACCAAGCAAAAGATTTGATTCCGTTTTGACTCGAAAACGCAATGGACCAATTTAAAAGCACTCCAATATCATTGGCTTTGTCATCACCAATGCGCATTTTCCAAACACCGTTGGGGTTGGAGCAGGAAGCAAGAATAGACCAAAATAAACTATTGTCTTCTGGTACATAGGTTCCAGAAAATGGTGGAGTGTCAGCATCTATTGTTGTTCCGGCACTGGCGTTTTTTGAAAAACACGTATTAAAAAAGTTGTTTCCACTTCCACCCGAATTTCGGACCATTCTAGTGACATCTCCACATGGGTTAACAATGACTATTTGAATGTCCTCAACATTGGGATGGGCAGCGCTAAAACAAATTTTATCTACATCCCAATTACTTGGATTGAGGTCGTTTACACTTATGCTGCTTTCCAGCGATCCTGCCTGACTCCCATTCCAAACAGAGGGAATTCCGTTGTCGGGGATGTTTCCACCAGTTTCATTTTGGTGAAAAGTAGTGTAAGGCCCTGGCGGATTTAGGTTTACGACAGTATTGAAGTTTACAGCATCCCCTTCACAAATATCGGGGTCCTTCGGGCTAATTGTAACACTTGGCTCAACTACGGTTACAATTTTTTCGGTGTATGAAAGGCAGTTTCCAGGGATGCTGGAAGTATATAATTTAACCAAAAAATTTCCGACGTTGGGGAAAACATGGGATGGGTTTTGCACATTAGAGGAGGCTCCGTCCCCGAAATCCCAGGTGTAACTGTAACTTCCTTGGTTCAGAAATGAAAACTGGGTGGGGGTGTTCAGGCAGGAGGTAGAATTAAAAAAGTCAATATCAGGCACTCCAAATTCACTGGTTCCGGCCCATTCAAGGTCGTATCCAGAAGTAGAGTTTTCGGCAAATCGACTTACCATTAAGGCGTAAGTTCTCCCAGCTGTTAAACCCACCATCCCTTCGCAGGGTGGGTAGGCAGAAGGAACAAAGTTGGCACATCCTAATCCAGTGGTCGCATCTCCGCCGCCCCAATTAGACCAATTACAAGCAATCTCATTTTCTAAATCACAAAAGTTAGACCCTTCTGGTGTATTGGTAATGTCGTACAAAGCAAAATCGTAATCAGCAGCTGGGTTAGGTTTTATTGAGAAACCAAGTGTTCCCGTAGTTTTTACGAAAAATCGATACCAGTGGCTGCTGCGTTCACCTCCCCCTATATCAAAGCAACTTGGGATTTCTTCAATAATCCCACTACTTCCAGTCCCATTAGGAACATAAATGGGGGCCTTGCTGCAAATGAAACGGGCTGTTGGACAATCTTGAATGGGTTCTGGAGAGCCGGGAGCTAAAATGTTTTCGATACACAAGAAGAAGTTTCCGTTTTCTCCTTCGGTATCTGCCATCATGTAATAGGTGTTCCCAGGTGTTAAATTATCTACCTGCGTTCTTGAGAAGGAATTAGTGCTTGTAATGTCGTCGTTGCAACCTATTTCATTAAATGCACCACAGTTTCCTGAAAAAACAGCAAGTTGTGTTTCGTTCACCCTGTTTCCACTGAAATTTGTAGTGATGGAAACTGAGCTGGAATCCGGTGTAAACTTGAACCAAACAGTATTGGAGGGGGGAGCGGACCAGCAACTCGGGATGGGGTCGCCTCCTGATAGAGTCGCGTTATTGATGTTGAATTCCTGACCAATGCAGCTATTACTGGTAACACTCATCACGATGGCATTGGCACAATCGTTTTCTGTTGCGATTTGGGAATACCCAATCGTTTTTGCTCCAACCAGCAAAAGGAATACAGAAATGAACTGAATTAGTCTCATTATCTCGCAAGTTAGCGATCGATATAATATAAGACAAAAATTGACTGGAAAGGTTGTGTGAAAAAGGGTAGGAAATAAAAAGGCCTTCCCAAAACCACGAAGGAAGGCCTCTTTAATGAGTTATCGGACGAGGTGAACTCTTCCACATCTAAAACTTCTTTTAACTTGTAGCGTAGTTTTTAGACATATACATCGAGCGGGGCTGGATTTCCTTATGGTTCAAGACCATTCCAACCTTCGCATAGTGTGTGGTTTTTAATCCAACTAATGACTGGTAGTCACTAGTTAAGCAAAATAAAAGGGACCTAAGTCCCGATTATTCCTTGGTATTGTGGGTGTTATCGTATCAATTCAATGCTACCGGAGTAGTTTTCAAATTCACCATTGGGTAGTTTTACCTTCAGCGCCCATCCGAACATTCCGGCTTTTACAGTAGATCCATTTTTAAAATGGTAGCCTGTCCAGCCTTTATTTCCTTCCGTACTTTCAAATACTTTTTCTCCCGTTTGTGCGTCAAACACGTCCAAAACAAAATCGTAATCTCCAGTTGTTAAAGAGATAGGTAAGAACTCGTCGTTCATCCCATCATTGTTCGGTGTAAACGCGTTTGGTGCTAGAAAGTTAAAACCTTCTGGGATAGAAACCAATTTTGTTGCCTTAAAAATACATCCGTGCTTGGATGTTTGTAAAGCCTCAATTTCGTATGTTCCAGGGTGGTGCAGATAAGCCTGACCATCACCTTGGATCGATTTCCCATTGACAAACCAAGCTACTTTTTCGGTTTCCTCATCCAATTCAAATTGGTGGTAAGGAACGCCATTATCCTTTAGGTTAATGGCTTCGATATTCGCAGAAGGGCTTTCAAAAACAGTAATGTTCTTCAGGTTATTAACCGTCCAAACTTGATCCGAAATTAAAGAGCTTGCTTTTAATTTAACTTCAAAAGAACCGGCCTTTTTGTATCGGTGTTTTGGGTTTGGATTGTCGGATAATTTTCCGTCTCCAAAGAACCAAGTTACCTCCACAGGCTCTGGGAATTGAGGGGATGTAAAAGCAATAAGATCACCTGGGCAGGCAGTGCCTTTACTTGCTGTTGCGTGGAAAATAGCAGAAGCCGTTTTAGTGTCTTCCTTTTTATCTTCTACTTCTTCAGCTACATCTTGTTCAGGCTCTGTGCTCGAATCAATTACTGGTTCAGGTGCAATATCCTTTACTTCAGCAGTCTCTTTTTGAGGTGCTGGGGTAATGGATTTTGGTTGCACTTTAACCGGATCTTCTGCTTTTTTCACTTGCTCCTGAATTGGTGTATCCACAACAAGTTCATTTTGAATCGGGTTGGGAACAGCAATATTTTGGGTGCTTGGTGTTTCGGGTATTGCAAAAATAGCTGCAGCCGCAATGACTAACAGACCAGCGCCAGCCTGTAGGCTACGCTTTACGTTTCGACGGAAATTGAGCTTTTGCTCTATCCCATCCCAATGACTTTTGTTGTACGGCAACTCGTTTCCGGTTACTTGCTCACGAATGTCTTTCTCAAAGTTCTTACTCATATTCGCCGTAATTATCTTTTAAAATCTTCTTCAGTTTAAGTTTGGCTTTTAAGTAGTTGGATTTACTGGTTCCAACACTTATTTCGAGCATCTCCGCAATTTCTTTGTGAGTGTACTCTTCAATGGCATAAAGGTTAAACACGGCTTTGTATGCCGGGGTTAGTTTTTTTATTGCCTCAAGAACTTGCTTGGGCTGGTAAGGAAAGTTATTCACATTCGTTTCCTCGTTCTCCAAGTCTAAATTCTCTATATCATGATCTTCTCCCAAAAAGAGAAGGTCTTTCTTTTTCTTTCTATACGTATCAATACAGGTGTTCACCACTATTCGCTTCATCCATCCTTCCAGGGATCCCTTTTGTTCAAACTTTTTGATGTTGTCAAAAATCTTGATAAAAGCCCTTTGGAGGGTGTCTTGAGCGAAATCCTCATCTCGAGTATAACGCATACAAATGGCAAACAACTTCCCGTAAAACAGCTCGTGTAACCTTCGTTGCTGCTTTCGATCATTTTTTACACACCCGTGTATAATCTCCTTCAGCTCAGATTTCTGTTTTTCCATAGTATTCTACAATTCTCAAAACGCGGAGGTTTCTTATTGGTTGCCTGTTTTTTTATCCTTATTGTTCTCTTAATCTCAAATCTTCGATAAAGGGAAGCGAACATACGAAGACCTTATCTTTTATCGCTGTAAATAGATGTTTTCTTTATGGGAGTATTCTATACTGTTGTTCTGGAGGCAAAATCAAACAGGTTTCGCCTTTCCTACTTCGGTGGCTTGCAATAAAATCATATCCCCAATTCCGTACCCTTTTTGGAATTAATTGCAGAATGGATACCCCAATTTTTAGAAAGAAGTTCACATGAGGTTTAAGTGCAATTATGGCATCCGTTTTAGTTCTGAGCTCCCCGTTGGACCAAGTGATTATACTATCGGGAATGGGGTTCGGAAGTTTTTCCATCGGAATAGATTTAAAGCTCACCCCAAACAATGGAGCAAACACCAAGTCGCTAGAACTCCTTTTAATGAAAAACTGAACCGATTTGGTGCACATGCCACAACTCCCGTCAAAAAACAAAATAGTCCTTTTTATTCCACGATCCATTTGAATGATTTTGAATTTCCGCCCTGGTGAATTTGGATAAAGTACACGCCTGGATACAAGAACTCTTGGATTACTCCTTCACTTTTCCGCTCCCTAATAATTTGTCCTTGCAGATTTATTACCCGATAGTTAAACGGTCCCTCCAACCCGCCAACGAATAGAAAATCTCCATTTTTGTTCGGATTTGGGTACAAGTTCCCCCATAATCGGGGAGATGGAGTAAGGCTGAATTCGCTAGCCTGAACCCCTCCTGCTGGCGTGCCAATAAAAACGGTGTTCTCGCAAAATAATAACGATCCATTGTGGGCCGTGTTTTCCAAGCCTGATATACTATTTGAGCCCAATTGTACGGGGTAAATGCGGTGAATCTGTGGCTGAGATCCCCATATCTCGTTCTCCCTAATGCCAAATTGGACAGGATCAGTGAAAAATGCACTTTTTGCCAACTCAGTTAAACTATCACTCATGTGTTGGTCCTCACTAAAATCGAATCCATTGTGCAAAAACAATTGCATTCTTTGAGGTGTGCTGACTAGAATATCGAGTAGTCCATCAGAATTAAAGTCCAACCAACGTGCCACCGTTTTTCCCGCAACCCGGATGGAGTCTTCCCGGTCCAAGGGCAGTTTTTCTAATTTTCCAAAAACCAAGTTTTGTCCCGATCGGGTACCTAAGGCATACCGCAATCCGCCGTTTTCTAAACCCAATAACATGTCTGGAATACCATCCCGACTAACATCACCAAAGTCGATGTTAACAGCTTCCTTAATTGCATCAACAGTGGGGATAGCAACATCCAGAAATTCAAGTTTGCCATTCGTGCTTAAGTACAACTCATAACTTGCAGAGCTTAAGTTATTCACTCTTTTTCCTCCAGAAACGAAAAAGTCCTCCAGCCCATCGCCATTCCAATCAACCTTGCTCGGATAAGCGCCAAATCCAATGTCGATGTGTTGATTCTGAAGAAAATTGGAGTCAATGTTGGCCCATTTTCCGCCCGTATTCTTGAAAAGTTGAACCGGGTTTATCGTGGAACTAATTCCAATTCCGTTGGGACTCAAAGCAGCATAGTTTCCTGCTGTATTTGGTGAAAACCCAGGGAACTTGTCCACGTTAATAGGAGCTTTACTCGGGAAATGTTCTCGCTCAAAAAAAGCACTATCCTCTTTTGGGGTAAATTGTTGGTCCACAAAAATGGCATTGATGTTGTTGTGCAGTAAACTTCCTACGTATAAATAGGATGTGTCTCCAACAGAATACCCACCAATGTTTCCACCAGCATGCATCCCCGATTTAATAGATTTGTTGTTGCAAGGACGGTTAAGAATAACAGCGTTTACGCCAAAATCTTCTTCCATTTTCCCCCAACACTCCGAAACACGGACTAAATCGAATTGATCCCATTGCCCCGAGTTGTTTTCATAAAAATCAACCCCCTGGGAATTGGCATTAAACGTACAAATATCTAAATCGCCATCCTGTTCCCTGTCCATCAATAATGGGATGTTTAATGGGAGGGTAGGGATAAACGTCCGTATGGTTTCTCCGCCAATGGTCGGGAATTCAGCTTGTAGCACTTCATTGTCCACGTCCAGAGTAAAGGAACTCAAATTGTACACCGAGTAGCGCAGGGTTCCATTGAGAGAAATTAGGGCAATAAGTTGGTTTTCAGTTTCGTGAAACCTCACCCAATCCGCATCTTTGATGTTTAACAAGTGGTTTGCCGTGCTCGGAGTGAAGGTGGCTGAATTGGGCAAGTCTCCTTCCCATATTTGGTAAAAGTTACCCTCCATTTCCCAAACCCAAATTCGGGAATCACTAATATGCACCAAAGGGGCTCCAAATCCACCGCTCCAGGGGTAGTTTAGGGTTTGGTCATTTTTTACTACGGAAGGGATGCTCCCATCTTCAAAAAGTTGGGGGAAACATGGCTGGTTTATTAGGCAACCAAACACACATAAATACAAGGTTATGAGCTTCATTACTTTTGCAAGTCTACCTAAACTACAAAAATCAGAAGCTATTTTATGGAGAAATGTGTTATTTGTTTTTTTTCCTATTCCAGTTCAATCCTGAAAATGCCTGAGAGCGGCTTTAAATCTGTTTTATTAAAAAAGGAAATGCAACAAAAGGATAAAATGCTTTAGAATTAGTGAATTCATACCATCGAAATGATATATTTGCGGCTTGTAAAAAATAAAGACTAGGAAATGCAAAACAAAAGTGCAGTTTGGTTATTTGCCATATTACTTACTCTAGCTTGCTTGTATCAAATTTCTTTTTCTTGGGTAACTTCAGGATTTGAGGATAAAGCAGCTTCTTATGGCCAAGACAAAGCCGATTCTCTGTTCGCAGAAGATCAGGGGCTTAAGCCTGAGGAGTTAGATTCCATTCAGGATGCTTTCACCGAGAAATTTTTGAAGGATAACGGAAATACAGCGGTTTACCCTGTGTTCGGTTATACGTATCAAGAAAGTAAGGAAAAAGAAATTAACCTTGGGCTTGACCTTAAAGGAGGGATGAGTGTAACCTTGGAGGTTTCTATCCCTGAGCTAGTAGTAGCTCTTTCTGGGAATTCGAAAAACGAGCAGTTTAGGCAAGCTATTGCTGAAGCAACAAATCGTCAATCGGAAAGTCAGGCAGATTTTATCACCTTGTTCTCAAGCGTGTATGATGAGTTGTACCCAGACGGGAAATTAGCAGCCATTTTCCACAGCCGCGACAACCGTGAGAAATTCCCGCGTGAAGCTACGAATTCCGAGATTGTTAACATTCTTCGTCTAGAAGCGCAAGTGGCTATTGATAACACGGAAAAAATTCTCCGTACTCGTATCGATAAATTTGGGGTAACCCAACCAACCATCCAAAAGCAACAATACTCTGGACGTATCTTAATTGAACTGCCAGGTGTAAAGGATAAGTCTCGGGTACGTAAAATACTTCAGAGTACGGCTAACTTGGAGTTCTGGGAAACGTACGGAAACGAAGAGGTTTACGGAATGTTGGATCAAGCAAACCTGAAGTTGGCCTCGATTTATGGAGATACAACTAATGTACAGGCGGATGATTCTGAATCAACCGAGACTGATGATGCTACTACTGAAAGAGAAGAAGTGGATGCCCTTTTAGGAGAGGATAACTCTGATTCTACTGCAACAGAAGACCTAACCGAAACACAAGAGGATTTTTCTAAAACAAATCCGTTGTTCTCTGTTTTGTACCCATCCGTTTACCAAGACCAAACAGGTCAGTTTAAGGTTGGAGATGGTCCCGTTGTTGGTATTGCTCGTGTTTCTGATACAGCACAGGTAAACAGATATTTAGCTGATGAAGTTTTACTCGGTTTGTTTCCTGCAACCTTGCGTTTTGTTTGGTCGGCTAAGCCTGATGCAAACAACAACGTAACACTTCATGCATTAAAAGTTACAACGCGCGATGGTAATGCACCATTAGACGGATCTGTAATTGTAGATGCAAAACAAGATTTCGACTTCAAAGGAGATGTAGAAGTTACTATGCAAATGAACGGTGAAGGTGCTGGGGTTTGGGCAAGTATGACATCTGCAAATATTGGAAAAGCAGTAGCTATTGTTTTGGATAACGCAGTGTATAGTGCACCTGTTGTTCAAAGTGAAATTCCAAGTGGACGCTCTTCTATCTCAATGGGTCAAGGGTCTCGTGCCGATCAAATGCGGGAGGCAGAAGATTTAGCCAACATTCTTAAAGCAGGAGCTCTTCCAGCTCCAGCTCGTATTGTGGATGAATCCATTGTTGGACCTTCTTTAGGTCAGAAAAACATTGATAGTGGTTTAATGTCTTTCGGAATTGCCTTGTTGGTGGTTTTGTTTTACATGATCTTTTATTACCGTGGTGCAGGGATTGTTTCCGATATCGCATTGGTAGCTAACCTGTTCTTCTTAATTGGTGCCTTGGCATCTTTAGGAGCTTCATTAACCTTACCTGGTATTGCCGGTATTGTGCTTACCATTGGTATGTCGGTAGATGCAAACGTACTTATCTATGAGCGGATTCGAGAGGAACTGCGCGCAGGGAAAGGACTTAAAGCAGCAATGAAAGAAGGATACCAAAAAGCGTATGCTGCAATTATTGATGCCAACCTAACAACTTTGTTAACGGCATTTGTATTGGCTATCTTCGGTTCAGGTCCAATTAAAGGATTTGCTACTACATTGATTATTGGTATTTTCACTTCGTTGTTTACTGCAATTTTTATCACCCGTTTAATCTTTACCCTCATTACGGATAAAGGTGGAAAGATCTCTTTTGCAAGTAAGAGGAACGTAAATTGGTTTACCAACACCAACATTCAGTTCATCCAAAAAAGAAAGTTCTTCTACGTTTTAAGTACGGTTGTTGTTTTAGTTGGATTTGCATCCTTCTTTACTCGTGGATTAAACTTAGGTGTCGATTTTACTGGTGGTAGAACATATACCGTTAAGTTTGAGCAAGCTGCTGAGGTAGACAATGTTCGGACGGCTTTGGCTGGTACTTTTGGCGACGCTCCTGAAGTGAAAACTTTTGGGTCTGAGAATCAAGTGAAAATCACCACCAATTATTTGGTCGATGATAAAACTACCGGTGCTGATATAAAGGTTGAAGAGCAGTTGAACGCAGGTTTAACAGCTGTTGTAGAAACCTACGAAATTGTAGAGTCTAGAAAAGTAGATCCGACCATTTCTGATGATATTGAGCAAAGTGCTTATTTATCAATTGTATTTGCATTGATTATCATTTTTGCCTACATCGTTTTCCGTTTCCGGAAATGGCAATACGGATTGGGAGCACTTATTGCAATGTTCCATGATGTATTGGTTGTGTTAGCCTTGTTCTCTTTGTTCCACGGAATCTTGCCTTTCTCTTTGGAGATTGACCAAGCCTTTATTGCAGCCATACTTACCGTTGTGGGTTACTCCATTAACGATACGGTTGTTGTATTCGATAGAATTAGAGAATACTTAGGAATGGGGAAAAAGGATGACGAAAAGGAAGTGATCAACCGAGCGTTGAACAGTACATTGAGTAGAACTATTAACACATCCGTATCTACATTCGTAGTATTGTTAACCATCTTCATTTTTGGTGGTGAGTCAATCAGAGGATTTGTATTCGCATTAATGATTGGAGTTGTAGTAGGAACATACAGTTCTTTGTTTATCGCTACTCCATCTGTGATCGATTTGGCTTCAAAAAAGTCGAAATCATAGTTAATCAACTTATATTTAATAAAAAAAAGCTCCGCAAGGGGCTTTTTTTTATTTTTGATTTCACGTGATGATGATGACACCTTTTTTGTTTTTTAATATTAGCGGAGGAGAAATCCTCGTAGTTTTGGTTTTTGTCCTGATGTTTTTTGGGTCAAAACGAATTCCAGATATTGCCCGAACATTAGGTAAGACAATTCGGCAAGTGAAAGATGCTACCCAAGGAATCCAAAACGATATCCGAGATAGTGTATCTGATGTAAAGAAGGAGTTGGACGTAAAGGATAAGTTTAAAAACGACCTTTAAAACATGGATTACCTAATATTGGCCCTAGGCCTTATTGTCCTTATTTTTAGTGGTGAACTTTTGGTGCGGTCCGCAGTTGGATTAGCGTTGAAGTTAAACGTGTCTCCAATGGTGGTGGGTTTAACAGTGGTTTCTTTTGGGACCTCAGCGCCCGAATTATTGGTTTCTCTCCAAGCAGCAATGGAAGGCAGATCTGCCATTGCCATGGGGAATGTAGTGGGAAGTAACATTGCAAACCTGGGTTTAGTACTAGGACTTACTGCAATGGTAATGCCCTTAGCAATTGTGCGTAAAACTATTCGTTTCGATTGGCCCGTTCTTTTTGGGATTTCCCTCCTACTTGTTGGTCTTGTTTGGTTCGATCTGCGGGTAGATTGGTATGATGGAGTTGCACTTCTTGTTCTAATTGTCACCTATTTAGTTTTTCTGTTCAAAACATCCCAAGCCGATGAAGTTGTTGGCGAGGTAAGTGAATTAGAAGGGGAAAGCAATAAATCTTTTTACTGGTTACTGGCCATTTTGGCCCTTGGGTGCATCGGTTTGGTCTTCGGTTCCGATTGGTTTTTGGGTGGAGCTACGTCCATTGCAGAAGACATGGGTGTATCGGATCATGTAATCGGGGTAACCCTGGTTGCCTTCGGTACCTCCGTTCCGGAATTGGTAACCTCCTTAGTAGCGGCATTCCGGAAACAAACAGACATTTCGATAGGAAACCTGATCGGGTCCAATATTTTTAACATTTGTGTGGTACTAGGAATTACATCTCTGGTTCATCCCGTTGAATTAGCAGAAAGTGTTGTAACCTCAGATCTGATGTGGATGTTAGGCTTCACGTTTATTATTTTACCATTCATGCTAACTGGGAAAAAAATTAGCCGCTGGGAAGGAGTTATTTTGGCAGCTGGTTATGTATCCTATGTTGTTTTTGTGTTAAGGTGAAACTGTTGAAAAATTTAATTCCCCCTTAATTTTCATCCGGAACCCTAGTATTTTTTATGTTTTCACGAAAAGACCCCCTAAAATTTAGGGGGTCTTTTCGTGAAAAGTGTTTTTTGATTCGGAATCTTGTTATTTTTGCACCAGATAATTATAAAATCGACACCCTATGGCAACTATGAGATTTAAGGCCCTTGAAGAATTACTTCAAAGGCAACCTAATCATACTGAGGCTTCTTCTTCTCGGATTTCAGAGTATTATGGTAACAAGGTTTTTAGCGAAGAAAGCCAACGTTCCCACCTATCTGATGATGCGTTTGAAGCAATTAAAGATGCTATTCAGAATGGAACGCGGATTGATCGCTCTGTAGCGGATCAAATTGCTGTAGGAATGAAGGATTGGGCGTCCGGACTTGGAGCCACTCATTACACACACTGGTTTCAACCATTGACAGGATCTACTGCTGAAAAGCATGATGCATTTTTTGAAACGACTACGGGTGGACGTGCTATTGAGCGTTTTGATGGATCTTTGTTGGTTCAACAAGAACCTGATGCTTCTTCTTTTCCAAACGGAGGACTGAGAAATACATTTGAGGCAAGAGGTTACTCGGCTTGGGATCCTTCCTCACCCGCTTTTGTTATTGGGAAAACCTTGTGTATTCCAACCATTTTTATTTCCTACACAGGGGAAGCTTTGGATAACAAAATGCCTTTGCTTAAAGCCTTAAATGCAGTTGAACTTGCGGCTCAAGACGTATGCCAGTATTTCGATAAAAATGTAAACAAAGTGATTGCTACCCTAGGTTGGGAGCAAGAATACTTTTTGGTGGATTCAGCATTGTACAATGCACGTCCAGATATTATGATGACAGGCCGCGCTTTATTTGGTTCTGCACCGGCAAAGGGTCAACAATTAGATGACCATTACTTCGGTTCTATCCCAGAGCGGGTTCAAGCATTTATGCGCGACTTCGAAACACACGCTTTGGAGCTGGGTATTCCTGTAAAAACAAGGCACAATGAGGTTGCACCTAACCAATTTGAGTGTGCACCCATTTTTGAGGAAGCAAACCTAGCTAACGACCACAACTTATTGTTGATGGACTTGTTGGAAAAAGTAGCCACCAGGCACCATTTCCGTGTTCTATTGCACGAAAAACCTTTTGCTGGACTCAACGGTTCAGGAAAACACAATAACTGGTCTCTCGGGACAAACACAGGGGTAAACCTTTTGCGTCCTGGGAAAAACCCAAAATCCAACCTGCAGTTTTTAACCTTCTTTGTGAATACCATTAAGGCTATTCATGATAATGCAGATATTATCCGTGCAAGTATTGCGGGAGCAGGAAACGATCACCGTTTAGGTGCTAATGAAGCTCCTCCGGCTATTATTTCTGTTTTTATCGGTTCTCAGCTGTCTGAGTTACTCGATCAGATCGAGAAAAATGTGTCTGCTGGGAAAATGACTCCAGAGGAAAAAACAGCCTTGAAGTTGTCGATAGGACGTATTCCAGAGTTGTTGTTGGACAATACCGACAGAAACCGGACTTCTCCTTTTGCTTTTACAGGGAATAAATTCGAGTTCCGTGCTGTAGGTTCATCCGCCAACTGCGCACAAGCAATGATTGCTTTAAATACCATCGTTGCCAAGCAGTTAATGACCTTTAAAAAGGATGTAGATAACCGCATTGAAGCGGGTGAGAAAAAAGATGAAGCTTTAATCAAAGAGATTCAAAAACTAATCATCGAATCCAAAAAAATTCGTTTCGAAGGAAATGGATATGGAGACGAGTGGGTTGTAGAAGCAGAAAAAAGAGGATTGTCTAACCTGCGCGATACACCAAGTGCTTTGGCTGTATTAACCCGCAAAGAGGTGAAAGACCTGTTTGCAGAAATGGACGTTCTTTCCCACGAAGAAATGGAGGCGCGTTACGAGATTGAATTGGAAACCTACATCCTAAAACTTCAGATAGAAGGGCGTTTGGTTGGTGATATTGCAACTACTCACATTCTTCCAGCTGCAGTGCGCTACCAGCAGTTGTTAATGGATAACGTGAAAAGTTTGATGACTATTTTTGGGGATAAGGAAGGAAAAGAATCTGGGGAAGCTCAAATTATTCTTATCAAAAAATTGTCGGAACACATTAACCAATTAAATAGCTTGGTCCGTAAGTTAAAAGATGCACGGAAAAAAGCCAACCTGATGACAGGTGCCAAGGAAATGGCGGAGGAGTATTGTTCTGCCGTAAAACCTTATTTTGATCAAATTCGGTTCCATGCAGATAAATTGGAATTGTTGATCGAAGACGAAATGTGGCCACTTCCAAAATTGAGAGAAATCTTGTTTACGAAGTAAGCAAATTCATAATTTAGAAAAGAAACCCCAAGCTCAATAGAGCTTGGGGTTTTTGCGTTTATAAGGGTAGGATTTCAATTTTAACCACTTTCGGGAGTTTGAATTATTTTATTTGGGATAATGTGCGCTTTGTGGTTTATAATTTTGCGATACCCCGTATTGTTTCTCGTGTATGTTGTGTTCTTACTGTTTGCTACAATAATTGCGACTAAAGTTGTTTCTGGTTCTGATAAACGGTAGTTTGGGTCGGCAACCAATTAATGAAATCACCGTATGGAGTATAGAGGTGGATGAATTGCTATCTTGTTTATACCGCATTTTTGGATATCTCGAATAAAAACCAACCTATGAATACCGTCCTTTTTAGTGGCAGAACCCCCCAGTTGCTGTGCACAGTGTTTTTTCTTGTAATCCTTTGTGGTAAAGGTTTTTCGCAACAAGAATTCCATTCTTGTGAATTCGATAACCCCAATTTTGAGTCAGGACTATCCTACCTTTTTAGCTCTTCCTCCAGTGAGCAGGAAGTAGTGGTTAATTTCCCCTTAAGTCTTAAGGATGTGCTCGTATTTCAAGATTCTGATAAAATCAAGGTAAATATTTTTGCTAAGGACGGTTTTGTAGAAATCCAATCTTACGGACCTGCTATTCGTTTTACGATTCCAAAAGGAAAACAAAAAGGATTGGAACTGATTGCCTTAAAATGTGTTGTGCGAAGCAATGCTGTCTCTAGTGAAGCACTTAACCCTAAAACCCGTAAATAATGCGCATTTCAAAGATATTATCCGTTCTTTTTTTGGTGTTGGGTTTAGGTGTTTATGCCCAGCCAGCCAATGATAATTGTGGTGGGGCTATTGGTTTGACCGTGGATGCTAGCGGAAATTGTTCCTCCTTAACGTATAACAACGTTGGGGCAACCCCAGACGGTCAAAATCCGAGCTGTTGGAATACCACCGACGATAATGGAATTTGGTTTTCGTTTGTTGCTCCAGCTACTGGTTCTGTGATGATTTCAGATAATTTTGGACTTAACTCAATAAACGACCCGCATATTGCTGTTTTTGAAGGTGGTTGTGGGGCATTAAATGAAATTGCCTGTCAGGAGGATATCAACACGGGTTCAGGATTAGTTAATAATAGGTTGGCAGTTTATAACCTGACTCCAGGTAATACATATCATATCCTATTGGATGGAAATAATGGAGAAGTTGGGGATGTCGGAATTTGTTTGGAAGAAATTCCACCGCAGGATGTCCCGGAGTATAGTGATTGTGTTGCCACTGAATTTATTTGTTCATCAGATCCCATAGTTCAGGCAAACTTTAATGGGACTCAAGGAAATTTTAATGAACCCGGAGCCTGTTATGAGGACGCTGAACAAAGGTCTCATTGGTATGAGTTTACAGTTGATGTTTCTGGGCAACTAGCATTTTCAATTACCCCGAATGCCCCCGTTGATTATGATTGGGCAGTCTGGGATATAACTAATGGTTGCCCCGGAGTTGAATTAGCTTGCAGTTGGACCTCTTGTCTTGGGAACAATGGCGCGGCAAATGGGGTTACGGGATTGGGGTGCCCAAATGTATCCAATTGCGGAGGGCCGCTGCCGCCACCTGCTCCTTGTGACCCTACAATCGGAGTTATTGCAGGAAGGCGATACGTTATTATGGTGGATCGGTACGCAACAGGAAATGCAGGATATGTGTTCGATTTAAGCAATAGTACTTTTGGTTTTGGTGGTCTTGAAGAGCCTGATTTCTCGTGGAATGGTGGTGGTTGTGGACAAGTGGACTTTGAATATTTAGCGCCTTCAGGAACTTTAGAGTTTTTATGGGATTTTGGGGATGGCGGTTATTCAACTGAAAAAAACCCAAGTCATTCATACGCTGGCCCAGGTACTTATGATGTTACATTGATTATTAAAGCCCTACCAGGTGAGTGTTCAAACTCCATTACGAAACAAGTAACTATTTCTGGCGGGACAACAGTTGGAATAAATCCAGTAACGCCTTTTTGTCCTGGAGAATCCAGAGTATTAAACTCTACGGTAACCCCAACTTCTACAGGGAATTATAATAAGACATTTTCAAATAACAATCCTGTTGCGGTTGTAAGTAATGCAACCAGAAATTCGCCAATAACAGCAAGTTGTTTAAATCCAAATGACTGGTCTATTGTGCGTGTTTGTATGAATATCTCGCATACCTACATGGGGGATATGCAAGTTAGATTGGTGGCACCAAATGGGACTCTTATTAACCTGGCAAACAGGATTGGGGGAACTAATGATGGGTATGTTAATACTTGTTTTACCAATGGTGGAAACCCAAGGGTTAATACCGGAGCTTTTCCATATACGGGTGACTGGTCTCCTCAACAAAATCCAAGCGATTTTAGTGGATTCACTGGTTTTGACCCGAATGGAACCTGGAATTTAAGAGTAAATGATAATGCTGCAGGAGATAATGGAACCATAGAAAATTGGACCATTACCTTTCAATCCAAAAATGGAATAAAATCGTACACTTGGACCCCAGGCGCAGGACTTTCTAGCACAACAATAGCTAGCCCAACAGCGACACCAACTAGTTCTAAATTATATACACTAACCGTTGAAGAATTTAATTGCTGTACAGGCTCAGGAACGGTTCAAGTAAATGTAAACCCTGATCCACCAGCCCCTACCGTTGCAGATATTGAATACTGCGAAGGAGAAACCACCAGTCCATTAGCAGTGGTAGCTGGAATCAACATTACTTGGTACGAGGATGCTGCCCTAACAACCCAATCAGCCAGTCAACCCCCTACGCCATCTTCTGCTTCCGGTGGAACCACCAGCTATTTTGCCACCCAAACTTCGGCAGATGGGTGTGAAGGCCCAGCGGCCGAGCTCAAAGTAAAAATTAATGGAGCTCCAAATTTGCGGATTACCAACAATGAACCTACCATTTGTTCGGGAGAAGTAACAGACATTGATTTGGCCAGCGACAGCGCCGGAACACAATACAGTTTTGTAGTGTTAAATGTAGGTCCCAACATTACAGGATCGGCTAGTGGAGCATCAAATACCATCGCTCAAACGCTCAACAATACCGGAGCGTCTGCTGAAACGGTAGAATATGAAGTAACCCCTTCTGGACCAAGCCCCACTTTTTGTGCAGGAGCCAAACAGACGGTAACAGTTACTGTAAATCCAAAACCAATATTACCAGCAGTTGTTAGTCCGGTAGAATATTGTAAAAATGAAGCTACCATCGCTTTGTCAGCAACGGCAAGTGGTGCCAATACCCTTTTGTGGTATACAACGTCAAGTGGTGGTGTAGGCGACCCCATAGCACCTACGCCAAGTTCAGCTTCGGCAGGTTCAACCACGTATTATGTAAGTCAGATTGATGGGGCAGGATGCGAAAGTGACCGCGCTGAGATTGAAGTAGTAATTAACGATTTGCCACCAGCACCTACGGTGGAAAATGAAGAGTATTGTTTGGATGAGTTGGCGGCAATATTATCCGCAACCGGATTACCCGGTGCAACATTTAATTGGTTCGATGGTGCTATGAGTCCATTGGCAGGGGCCCCAACACCTAATACAAGTGTTACTGGGGATCCAGCAGAATCCTTTTTTGTAAGTCAGACCTCCGATAAAAACTGTACGGGGCCTACTGCACAAATCGATGTAAAAATTGAAGACAAACCAGATATTACGGCCACCCCAGATAATGAAGCTTTTTGTTCTGGCGGTGAAACCAATAT
The DNA here is from genome assembly GCA_047618705.1 of Luteibaculaceae bacterium. Taxonomy (GTDB): domain Bacteria; phylum Bacteroidota; class Bacteroidia; order Flavobacteriales_D; family Luteibaculaceae; genus JBLHJD01. Next base: position 26,276 of record JBLHJD010000001.1, on the reverse strand, counting down.
TGCATTAAGCAGTACAAACCCAAGTGCCACTTTTGCCTGGGTTATCAGCAGCGCCGGCGCAAATATTACAGGCCAAGCTGCCGGAAGTGGAGCAGAAATTAAACAAACTTTGGTCAATTCTGGAGCCACGGACCAAACCGTGGTGTATGAGGTAACCCCTACAGGAGCGGCACCAAATAGTTGTGTTGGAGATCCAATCACGGTGACCATCACTATTTACGCCATTCCGGCTCCTCCAGCCGTGGCACCTATTAAGTGGTGTAAGGACTCAATAGCGGATCCTTTAATTGCAACAGGAACTAGCTTACAATGGTATACCAATGCAGCTGCCACAACCTTAAATGCAGATCAGCCCCCAACACCCAACACGGGTACTCTTGGGAATCCTGCAGAGTCGCACTATCTTACACAAACAATCAATGGATGCGAAAGTTTACCTGCCCAACTGGATGTTGAGGTGGTGGACAGCCCTGTTGTTACCCTTGTGAGTAAAGATTGTAACGGGACCAATACTCAATACCAAGTAACCGTTTCAATAACAGGCGGAGATGCTACATCCTACATGGTGGATGAAGGGTCAGGTTTTGTAGCGCATGGTGGTGGAAACTACACCAGCGCTTGGATCAATAATGGCGACCCTTATATCATCCGGGTAACAGACGCAAACGGATGTAAAGTGAACTTTGTAACCGGAACCCATTTGTGTAACTGTACCACCAATGCAGGTGAATTTATTAATACCGCAGCGGTCCACCATTTTTGTGAAAACGGCGTTTTCTCCATTGGAATTGAGCACGATAAAACCAACTTAAGTCAGGATGCCGATGATATTTTAGAGTACATCATTCACGATAATTTTGGGGCATTAGATGATATTATTTATCTGAGAAACACAAGCGGTTCCTTTAGTTTTGGAGCACCCCTTGTATTGGAACAATCGTATTGGGTTACTGCAGTTGTTGCTTCAGACGCTGATGCCAATGGTGAGGTAGACTTTATGGATGGCTGCTTGGATTTCACAAATCCAATTGAGATAATATGGCATGGTGCTCCAGAAGCGAGTATTTCTGCCGACCAAACTCTGTGTAAAGGCCAAGATGCAAGCATAGAAATTGCCATCACCGGAACACCCGATTTTTCCTTCGACTATATCGAGAACGGAACAGCAAACACGGAAACTGGATTTTCAGGAAACAGCTTTGTTATTAATTTTACGGATATCCAAGCCGATCAAAGTGTAACCTTAGTGCAGGTGTACAATGATTATAATTGTAAAACCGTCATCGATCAAGTTTCCAATATCAAGGCTCAAGATTCCATTAAAGTTGAGTTTGACCGTTTCGAATGTAATTTGACGGGAGATAAGTTCAAGGTGTACATCAATATCACCAACGGTGATCCGGGAGCCCTAGCTTATACTTCACCAACCGGCCATACTGGAAGTTTTTCAGGAACCGTGTTTGAATCTGATTGGATTACCGATTTTGATAATTATCATTTTATTTTCTCGGACGGAACAAGTTGTAACAACACTGTCCCCGAAATATTGGGACAACATAAGTGTAACTGTTTAACTGCTATTGGGACTTTAGTTAACAGCAGTGGTCAAAACCCGTATACGGTTTGTGGAACCGACATGACAGGTTCTATCTCTTACAACAGTACGGGTGAAAACTTAGACCCCAATGACACCCGATCGTTTTACCTTCACTCTTCAGCAGGTCCTGGAATTGCAGGTATTGTAGCTGGTCCTAGTCCCTCACCAAGTGGATTCACTTATGGTGCAGGTATGACTTACGGAACTACCTACTACATTACAGGTGCCGCCGGAAATGCTTCCGGAGCCGGTGTCGATTTTGCCGATCCCTGTGTGCAATACACTACCGGAATTCCAGTGGTGTTCTATGAATCCCCAGGGGTTAATATGTATGGCTCCGCAGAGGTTTGCTTTTCGGATCAAATTGAGGTGAATATGGTGTTTCAAGGCCAAGGTCCCTTTGTTATTGCTGGAACAGCCGAAATTGATGGGAATTACGATGGAGATTCTACCTTCTTTGTTTCGCCAAGTGGAACAGGGACCATTACCTATACCATCAATTCTGTTTCAAACGCCAATTGCTCTCAAGCAGTAAATAAATCCATGAGCGTAATTGTGAACGATTCACCAAGCATTGATGCCACCGCAGTAGAACCCCACAATTGTAATTCAATTAATACGGGATACACGGTAACCTTTTCTATATCAGGAGGCTTAACCACAAATTATGTGGTAACAGGTGTGGATGGTAATAGCAATCCGATTACTGGAACCTTAACGGGGAATACCTTTGTGTCCGATGAAATCCTGACCAATGTTGGGTATACGTTTTTTGCGCAAGAGCAAGGTGGGAATTGTACTCCTGATTCTTTAATAGGGGTATTTATTTGTCCATGTGAAACAGCAGTTGGAAGCATGACTACCATCCTGACTCCAACGCCTCTGTGTGGAGAAACTCAAGTGGACGCAACGTACGACACCAGTACTGAAAATTGGGATGGAAATGATGGGACGGAGTTTATTTTTACAGATTCTTTACAATTAGGGACTGTAATCAAAAGAAATAGCACGCCTCAGTTTAACCTTAGTGCAGAAATAACGGGAGGTACAGTATTGTATAACACCCCGTATTATATTGTTGCAGTAACAGGAGATATAACGGGAACTCAGGTTGATATAATGGATCCTTGTTTGCAAGTTTCCAATGGATTGGAAGTTCGGTTTTTCCCGGCACCTTCTGGAAACCTTTCTGCCACCACGGCCCTTATCTGTGAAAACGCCTCTTTTGAGGTGATACTAAGCTTAGATGGTACTCCGGGTGCTGATTTTACGGTTAACATATGGGATGGAGATAGCAGCATTGTTGCTTCTGGAACGAGTGTTGATTCTGGTGGGACTTTGTCGATAACACCGCCTAGTCCTGGGAATTACTCCTATGTTATAGAATCTGCCACAGACAACATTTCAGGATGTATAGCGGCCACTTTTGGAACAGACCTTAGCGGAACGGTAGATATTCAAGTGAATCCAGCACCGAGTGTAGATTTATTAGGAGATCAAGATTTTTGTTTCGATAATGCCGGTAATACGGGGATCCTAAGAATGGAAAACTTTTCGGGGCAAGGGCCTTTTGAGGTATTTGTTAAGGATGCAGATCTAAATACTTTTTCATGGTTGATGAATGGTACAGATTCCGCAGGGTTAATGAATTTAGGGCAAAATGCATACGTCCTCTCAACCACTTCGTTTCTTTTAGACTCCATCAAGGATACGTCCCCTGAGCAATGTAAAGGGTTAGGGAATGGAATTCCTGTGGTGTTTAGTGTCCACCCAATTCCGGATATCGATTTGGATCTTTCTGAACCGTTGGTTTGTGAAGGGACGGCTGTTCAGATTACAGGAGTTAATACGGTTTCCATGGATGGATTAATTGTAGATATTAATGGACCAGGCTTGGTTGAGACAAAATCGGTAGCTAGAGGAGTTGATATCTTGTTCACGCCTGTTGCACCGCCAGTTGGAACCAATTTGTATACAATTACGGGTATTCGGGATAACTCTGTTTTGGGTTGTGTAAACGCGGATTCGGTCTATACTACTACGGTGGAGGTTAATCCTATCCCAACAGTGTTTGTTTCTGTTCCTGCCGCCAACCAAATTTGCCATGGAGATTCCATTCAAATTTACTTTGATGTGACTGGAAATGGGACAATCAATTTTGATTACTCGGATGGCCTTGGGAACACAGGTAGTATGTCTGTTCCAGCTGGAAATGGCTACACTGCATGGGTGGCTCCGGTCAACACCACAGGTACGGTGCAGTATTCCACCTTTGGTGTGTCCAATATCCAGGATCAAACTCCAGTAAATTGCCCTGGAACAGGTAGTGGAAACGCAACCATTCAAATTAATCCTATACCTACAGCTACAATAGCTTTGGAGGATCCTGAAATTTGTTTTGGGGAATCTACAAACCTCATTTTTACAGCGATTGGAAACGGACCTATTAGTGTTATTTGGTCTGATGGTGGAGGGACTCTTTTAAGTTCCGTTAATGTTGGGACTCCAGTGCTGTTTCCAATAAATCCAGGTGTTAATACCAGCTATCAGATTGTTCAAATAACGGATGCTTCCAACCCAAGCTGTGTTAATGATAACCTAAAGCCAACAGCCAACCTAGTGGTGAATCAGCTTCCAGTGGGGTCGGTTTCAGGGATAGATAGTTTGTGCTTTGGAGAACCGTTTGTATTCAATTTTGATATTTCAGGGAACGCTCCATTTACGGTTGTAATTCAAGATGAAAATGGGATTACTTACAATCCGTATGCTGGATTATTCTCTGGAATTAATGTAGCCAATATTGTACCCGATACTACCCATATTTATTCGATTCAAAACATTGTGGATGCCAAGGGTTGTGTAAATACAGGAACAGGTTTTGCTTTTGTAGAGGTGTTCCCAAGTCCAATTCCTGATTTTGAAGTGGACGTTTTTGCAGCGTGTCCACCTTTTGAATCCGTGTATGTAAACCTAACGGATTCAGAGTTTTTGGGAGATGGATCTTCCGTAACCTGGACGCTTGGGGAAGGGCAAACATCCAATCAGGTGGATTCGGTGGGAGCCAAGTACACAAATAAGCTAGGAGGCTTCTATACCATCACGCTAGAGGTGGTGTCGCCCATTGGTTGTTATGGGAAAACGGATAAGGTTAATTACCTCCAAGTTTATCCGATGCCGATAGCGGACTTCAGCTATAATCCAGCGAGACCAGATGTGATTAATCCGAATGTTCATTTTTACAACGAATCGGAATTAGCGAATACGCTTATTTGGTCTTTCCAGGAAGACAGTACGGCATTTACAACCAATGAAGTGAATCCCTATTACAACTTCCCAGATGTGGGTGATAAAACCTATGATGTGAGCCTGGAAGTTGTTACCGTAAATGGATGTAGAGATACCATTACAAAACCTATTCTGATAAAAGGAGTTTCCCTCATCAATGTGCCCAACAGTTTTTCCCCCAATGGGGATGGAACCAACGATGTGTTTAGACCAGTAATGAGTGGTTTTATTGAGGGGAAAGGACAATATAACTTCACCATATATAATCGCTGGGGAGAACTTGTTTTTGAAACATCTAATCCTGTCGATGGTTGGGATGGTGCATACAAAGGGAAAGAATCTCCACAGGATAATTACGTGTATAGAGTCGTTTTTAAAGATTCATTTTCTACTGACAAGGTGGAGCATACAGGGAGTGTTCGTCTTTTGAGATAACCGGACCATACAAGTGTAAAATACAATCGGGAAACACAATCTTTTGTTTCCCGATTTTGTATTTCCATATATGCGAGAATGGTCGGAATTATGGAAGGATGTATTCGTGAGTAGCAGGCAAGAACGCCTGTCTTTCTTGGTGTTTTCTTGTGGTCTAATTGGGGCTTGGTCGGGGTGTTGGGCTTGGACAGTTTATCAAAGTCCAGCTAAATCTATCTATGAAATTCAATGGAAGGATATTGCTGAGGTAAAACAGGAAAAGAAACGGGAATATCCGGTGGAAGTTCGGGCTCCAAAGAAGCCTAAAAAGACTATCCATGCACCCCAAAAAGAACGGGTTAAAACAGCTTCAATTCAAATCCCGCTAAACGAAATTCAAGAAAAAGAATTGCCGATTTCCGAATGGCATATTCCCGCCTTTTTGCAAAAACGCATCCTCCGCTACCGGGATTTGTTGGGTGGTTTTTATTCGGTGAACCAATTGAGTGAGGTTTACGGATTAAAGATGGATCTTTTGACAAAAAAAGGGGTGGAGTTGCTTGTTTCAAAGCCCACAAAATGCCTCGATATTCCTCTGATTTCGTTTGCTGACTTGGTTCGGCACCCATATTTTGAAAAGGATGAGGTTCGGGTTATATTTACGCTCCGAAAACAGGAAGGATTCCACCTTGGTCAAATTAGAGACTCCCTGAAATGGGGTGACAAAAAGTGGAAAAAAGTCCTACCCTATTTTTGCCAATAGGAAACAATGGAGCTTAAAGAGCAAATAGCAAAACACATTCGAAATATCCCCGATTTTCCAAAACCGGGAATCCAGTTTAAGGACATCACCCCTTTGTTTAAAAATCCAGGGCTTGTTGATGATATGGCCAAGGCTGTTGTGCGTAACTTTAGGGATGTGCAAATAGATGCCGTGGCCGGAATTGAAAGTCGAGGTTTTTTGTTGGGTCCCTTGATTGCCACTATTCTGGGGGTTCCTTTTGTTTTGATCCGTAAGGCGGGTAAATTGCCTGCAAAAACCTACCACTCTGCCTATGAGCTGGAATATGGTGAAGCGGTCATAGAAATGCATCGGGATGCGCTTGAGGCGGGTCAGAAAGTGTTGGTTCACGACGATTTGTTGGCAACAGGAGGAACGGCCAATGCCACGTTAAACTTATTGGAACAAGCCGGTGCGGAATGTGCCGGATTTTCATTTATTGTTAACCTTCAGTTTTTACCGGGGGAAGAATTACTCAAAAATCAAGGATACCAGGTAGATAGCCTGGTACACTATTAATATATACACACACGATGGATTTTTCAATATCAGAAAGTCAAGAGATGATCGCCCAAATGGTGCGCGATTTTGCAGAAAAAGAAATTCGCCCAAACATTATGAAATGGGACGAAAGTCAGGAGTTTCCTGTATCCGTTTTTAAAAAATTAGGAGAACTAGGTTTGATGGGCGTTTTGGTTCCCGAAGAATTCGGAGGATCCGGATTAGGGTACATGGAGTATGTAACTGCCATTGTTGAATTATCTAAGGTTTGTGGATCTATTGGTTTGTCTATGGCTGCGCACAATTCATTGTGTACGGGTCATATTTTGGCATTCGGAAACGACGAGCAAAAAAAGAAATACTTACCCAAGTTGGCCACGGGTGAATTTATTGGTGCCTGGGGATTAACAGAAACCAACACCGGGTCTGATGCAGGTGGAATGGCAACTACGGCCGTGAAGGATGGTGATCACTTTGTGTTGAATGGTTCGAAGAATTTTATTACCCATGCTATTTCTGGGGACGTAGCGGTAATTATTGCTCGTACAGGAGAAAAAGGAGATAATCACGGAATGACGGCCTTTGTTATTGAAAAAGGAACGCCTGGATTTAACTCAGGTAAAAAAGAAGATAAATTGGGGATGAGAGCTAGCGAAACTGCTGAGTTGATTTTTCAAGATTGCCGCATACCTGAAGGTAATGTGTTGGGAAAAGTTGGGGATGGTTTTGTACAGGCCTTAAAAGTATTGGATGGTGGACGTATTTCTATTGCGGCATTGTCTGTAGGAATTGCAAAAGGAGCATACGAGTGTGCTTTAAAATATTCCAAAGAACGGGAGCAATTTGGTCAACCCATTTGTAATTTCCAAGGGATTGCATTTAAGCTAGCCGATATGGCTACAGAGATTGATGCGGCTGAATTGTTGACGTTTCAGGCTGCGGATAAGAAGAACAGAGGAGAGAAAATGACAAAAGAAGGTGCTTTTGCGAAGTATTATGCTTCAGAAGTTGCCGTACGTTGTGGAAATGAAAGTGTTCAGATTTTTGGTGGGTATGGATATACCAAAGAATTTCCAGCAGAGAAATTTTACCGGGATGCCAAGCTTTGTACAATAGGAGAAGGGACCTCTGAAATACAAAAGTTGGTTATTTCTCGTCAGATATTACAAGATTAGTGTACATTTGCACTCGAAAAAAAACCAAACGAAAGGAGGTATAAAGTATATGCTTATTATTCCCATTAAGGAAGGAGAGAACATTGACCGCGCTTTAAAGAAGTTCAAGAAGAAATTCGATAGAACTGGTACGATGAGACAATTGCGGGCTCGCCAGCAGTTTACGAAACCTTCAATTGTCAACCGTGAGAAATTGGCCAAGGCCGCTTACATTGGCAGAATGAATAACGAAGAACTATAAAGTTCTTTGGTCGTTGTTAGAAATTAATAAAACCCTCTTAACGTTGTTAAGGGGGTTTTTTTATTTGTATCTTTTTTTTTGAATGGATAACAGGGAGTCGGTACGTGCATTTTTGGGGTATTTGGGGAATGAGCGCAGGTTGTCGGAACACACACTGCGCTCGTATCAAACCGATCTGGATCAATTTTCACAGTTCCTAAAGGAGATGGAAGGAAGTGAGGAGGAGACGGATCGTTCCTTGGTTCGGCTCTGGCTAATTCAGCTGATGGAGTTGGGTCGGAGTCCGCGATCTATACAGCGTAAGTTAAGTGCTCTGTCGAGTTGGTATGGGTATCAAATTTTGCATGGTATCCGTCGAGAAAATCCGGTCAAGGGAATTAAAGCTCCTAAATTGAATCCAGAATTACCGCAGTTTGTGCCAGCGTCTCAGGTGGCTTCTTTGCTTGCTTCATTGGATTGGAGTGCAGAAGGATATCAAGGGAGTTTAATGGTGTTTTTGCTGTACGGTACTGGTATTCGGAGGGCGGAGTTAATCGATTTGAAATGGTCGGATATTCGAGGTTTCCAAGTGATGCGAGTGCGAGGAAAGGGGAACAAACAACGAGAGGTGGTGATTGTGGAAGAATTAGGACGACGATTGAAGGAGTTTTGGAAGATTCAGCTGGAAACCAAAGGGGAAAAAGGGTCTTGGGTTTTTACTACACAACAGGGTGAGAAACTCTATCCAAAGTTTGTTTATCGAGAAGTAAATAAGTACCTTGGTAAGGCGACGTCCTTGAAGAAAAGAAGTCCACATGTGTTAAGGCATAGTTACGCAACGCATTTAATGGAGAATGGAGCTGACATTAGTAGTATTCAAAAGCTTCTGGGTCATTCCTCGCTAAATGCCACCCAGGTATACACGCATACTTCGGTGGAGAAAATAAAAAATATTCACGCGTCGTTCCATCCCAGAGGGAAAGGCGGAAAATTAAAATAGGAGATATATTATGGACATTAAAGTGCATTCAATTCATTTCGATGCAGACGGGAGTTTGCTTGAATTTGTTAACGAGAAGGTGAGTAAATTAGATTTGATTCACGACAAGATTGTAAACGGCGAGGTTTTTTTGAGGTTGGATAAGTCGGATACAAATGATAATAAGATAGCTGAGGTAAAAATAAACATTCCGGGTAAGGAGTTGTTTGCTAAGAAGCAGTGTAAGTCTTTTGAAGAGGCTACGGATTTAGCGGTGGATGCGGTGAAAAAGCAAATTGCAAAATATAAAGATAAGGTTAGAGGTTAGAACACCTGTATAGTTGTGAAAAAGGGCGGGAGTTTTTCCCGCCCTTTTTTTTGTGTCTGGATGTGGCTGCGGCTCTTAAAATTAAAAAAGAGCATAAATATTTTGACGGCATGGAAAAAACATTAATTTTGCGCACCGAAATTGACATTTCGCCGATGTAGCTCAGTTGGCTAGAGCAGCTGATTTGTAATCAGCAGGTCGTGGGTTCGAGTCCCTCCATCGGCTCTTTTTTTTGCAGGAAAGCAAAGGGGACGAGAAGTTTACCCTGAGTGGAACGGAGAGGAACCGAAGGGAGTCCCTCCATCGGCTCTTTTTTTTGCAGGAAAGCAAAGGGGACGAGAAGTTTACCCTGAGTGGAACGGAGAGGAACCGAAGGGAGTCCCTCCATCGGCTCTTTTTTTTGCAGGAAAGCAAAGGGGACGAGAAGTTTACCCTGAGTGGAAGGGAGAGAAGCCGAAGGGAGTCCCTCCATCGGCTCTGAGCAAACGTAAAAAGTGGACAAAGTAAAATACATTCAACACCGGAAAGAGTAATCTGGAAAGTAGCGAAATGGCAAGGGGGGGATACTCAAGCGGCCAACGAGGGCAGACTGTAAATCTGCTGGTGTACACCTTCGCAGGTTCGAATCCTGCTCCCCCCACAATTGGTTGTAAAAGATTTTTTTGATTCCTTCGTTGGATAATAGAAAATCTTTACGATATTTGCAGCCCCAAATTGTGATTTCAAGCAATTGATATCCAGTTTTGTAACCTTCAACGGAGGGTCTGGGAGCAAGTAAAATCAACCTTTGAAAGGCTAATTAATATTATTGCGGGAGTAGCTCAGCTGGTAGAGCGTCAGCCTTCCAAGCTGAATGTCGCGAGTTCGAACCTCGTCTCCCGCTCTATTTTATTAATGATAAGCCGATGTAGCTCAGGGGTAGAGCGCTTCCTTGGTAAGGAAGAGGTCAGGGGTTCAATTCCCCTCATTGGCTCGATTTTATTGGCGATATAAACGTAGAAAATCACAACAACAAATAGAAACAACACCAAGCTATGGCTAAAGAAACTTTTGAACGGAAAAAGCCACACGTGAACATTGGAACGATCGGTCACGTGGATCACGGTAAAACAACATTGACTGCTGCAATCGCGAAAGTACTTTCGGATCAGGGTCTTGCTGAGAAGCGTGATTTCGATTCTATCGATAATGCTCCTGAGGAAAAAGAGCGTGGAATTACGATTAATACCTCGCACATTGAGTATGAAACTCTTGCTCGTCACTACGCCCACGTTGACTGTCCAGGTCACGCGGATTACGTAAAGAACATGGTAACAGGTGCTGCTCAGATGGACGGATCAATTTTGGTTTGTGCCGCTACTGACGGACCAATGCCTCAAACTCGTGAGCACATCTTGCTAGCGCGTCAGGTAAACGTTCCTTATTTGGTAGTTTTCTTGAACAAATGTGATTCAGTTGATGATGAAGAGCTTTTGGAATTGGTTGAAATGGAATTGGCTGAATTGCTAGAGTCTTATGAGTATATAGACACTCCAATTATCCGTGGATCTGCTCTTGGAGCTTTGAACGGTGAGCCGGAATGGGTAGAGTCAGTTAACAAGCTTATGGCTGCTGTTGATGAGCACATCGTTACACCTGAGCGTGATATGGATAAGCCATTCCTACTTTCTGTAGAGGATGTATTCTCTATTACTGGTCGTGGAACTGTTGCAACTGGAAAGATTGAAACTGGAGTTGTTAATGTTGGAGAGACAGTTGACATCATTGGTCTTCAAGAAGAAAAGATGCAGTCTACTGTAACTGGAGTTGAGATGTTCCGTAAACTTCTTGATAGAGGTGAAGCTGGTGAGAACGTAGGTCTTTTGCTACGTGGTATTGATAAAGAATCGATCAAACGTGGTATGGTTATCGCGGCTCCTGGATCAATTACTCCTCACACACACTTCAAAGCTGAGGTTTATATCCTTAAGAAAGAAGAAGGTGGTCGTCACACACCATTCCACAACAAGTACCGTCCACAGTTTTACCTACGTACACTAGATGTAACAGGTGAGATTACTTTGGAAGCTGGTCGTGAAATGGTAATGCCAGGAGACAACGTAACAATTGATGTTCAGTTGATTACTGGTGTTGCAATGGACACAGGTCTACGTTTCGCTATCCGTGAGGGTGGTCGTACTGTAGGTGCTGGTCAGGTGACTGAAATCTTAGATTAATTCTAGGCTTCTCCCTCGGGAGTTGAAGATAATAATTTTGAAGGCAGGAGGAAACTCCTGCCTTTTTAAACAGGCGTGGCTCAATTGGCAGAGCATCGGTCTCCAAAACCGAGGGTTGCAGGTTCGAGTCCTGCCGCCTGTGCTTATATAAAACTTAAGAAATTGGCGAATATCAAAGCGTTTTTTCAAGAAACGGTGGTGGAGATGACCGAAAAGGTTACTTGGCCAACTTGGAAGGAATTACAAAGTAGCTCAATCCTAGTACTTCTTGCAAGTGCTATTATTGCTTTTTTGGTATTCCTTATGGACTATGTTTTCGGAGTTAACGGAAACGACTCTGTTTGGCAAGGAATATTAGGATTTATTTACGAGATACTCGGAGACCTTTAAATTCCAACCCTGGATATGGCTGAAATTGAAAAGAAGTGGTACGTTGTACGTGCGGTAAGTGGTAAGGAAAAAAAGGTTAAAGACTACATCGATTTAGAGATGGAGCGGATGGGAATGGAAGACCATGTCTCGCAAGTTCTGATCCCGGTTGAAAAGGTGTATTCGGTACGGAATGGAAAAAAAGTGAGCAAAGAGCGGAACTTTTTCCCAGGATATGTGCTTATTGAAGCCAACCTTATTGGAGAAATACCTCACGTTATTCGGGCTGTTCAGAATGTAATAGGATTCCTTGGAGCCGAAAAGGGGGGAGACCCAGTACCTTTGAGGCAATCTGAAGTGAACCGGATATTAGGTAAAGTGGATGAGCTTTCAGAAATGGAAGAAGAATTTGCAATACCTTACGTTGTTGGCGAAGACATCAAAGTAATTGATGGACCATTCAACAATTTCTCTGGGGTTATTGAGGAAATCAACGAGGAAAAGAAGAAACTCAAGGTAATGGTGAAAATTTTTGGAAGAAAAACACCGTTGGAATTGGGTTATATGCAAGTAGAGAAAATCAGCTAGTTAATAACCTTAGATTGAAAGCTTCCCTAAGAAGTGTTAACGACACAATAAACAAACAATGGCAAAAGAAGTAATAGGCCTTATTAAGCTGCAAGTTAAAGGTGGAGCTGCCAATCCTTCACCTCCGGTTGGACCTGCATTGGGTGCAAAAGGGGTGAATATAATGGAGTTCTGTAAGCAGTTTAACTCACGGACACAGGATAAACCTGGAAAGGTTTTACCAGTAGTGATTACTGTTTACGGTGATAAATCCTTTGAATTTGTTATCAAAACACCTCCTGCCGCAGTACAATTGCTAGATGCAGCAAAAATTAAGTCAGGTTCAGCAGAGTCTAACCGGTTGAAAGTTGCTTCGGTAACTTGGGAACAGGTGAAAGCAATCGCTGACGATAAAATGGCTGATTTGAACTGCTACTCAATGGACTCGGCATTAAGTATGATAGCAGGTACAGCTCGTAGTATGGGAATCACTGTAAAAGGTGATAAACCGGCCTTATAAAAAATAGTACAAATGGGTAAACTTACCAAAAATAGGAAAGAAGTCTTAGCTAAGTACGACCGTACTAAGCTGTATAGCCTTTCTGACGCGGCAGGAATTGTTAAAGAGATTACAACAAGCAAATTTGATGCTTCTGTAGATCTTGCAATTCGTTTGGGTGTGGATCCTCGTAAAGCGAACCAAATGGTTCGTGGAACAGTATCCCTTCCACATGGTACAGGTAAGGACGTAAAAGTTCTTGTTATGTGTACTCCTGACAAAGAAGAAGAGGCTAAAGCGGCGGGAGCCGATTTTGCAGGACTTGATGAGTTCGTAGACAAAATCAAAGGCGGTTGGACCGACGTTGACGTGATCATTTGTACACCCAACGTAATGGCTAAAGTAGGAGCTTTGGGTCGTATCCTCGGACCACGTGGATTGATGCCAAACCCTAAAACAGGAACCGTGACCATGGATGTTGCTAAGGCAGTAACTGAGGTTAAGGCGGGTAAAATCGACTTCCGTGTTGACAAACAAGGAACCGTGCATGCAGCTATCGGGAAAGTATCATTTACGCAAGAAATGATTACTGAGAACGCGAGTGAATTGATGACCACCTTAATTAAAATGAAGCCAACGGCATCAAAAGGTACTTACCTTAAGGGAATTGCGATTTCCAGTACCATGAGTCCGGGAGTACTAATTGAACCAAAATCTGTTTAATTACAGATTTTAAAATCCCTGTTGGATGACCAAAGCAGAAAAAAATCAATTTATTGATGATCTAGCGGCTAAGCTTCAAGATTCTAATATCTTCTATTTAGCAGATACTTTAGGCTTGAACGCAGAAGCGACTAGCACATTGAGAAGAGAGTGTTATAATTCATCTGTAGAAATACAAGTTGTAAAGAACACATTACTGCAAAAGGCCTTTAACAAAGTAGAGGGGCGCAATTATGATGAATTGTCTGGTGTATTCGCTGGACCTACTGCAATTATGTTTGCAGAGGTTGGTAATGTACCAGCTCGTCTAATTGAGAAACTTCGTAGGAAGTTTCCTAAGCCTGTTCTAAAAGCGGCCTATGTAGATGAGGCTTGTTTTGTGGGTGACGACCAATTGAGTGTCTTGACTGCAATCAAATCGAAGGAAGAATTAATTGGAGACGTTATTAGTCTTCTTCAATCTCCTGCGAAGAATGTATTGTCTGCACTTCAAAGTGGTGGAAACACAATTTCAGGACTTGTAAAAACGCTTTCTGAGCGTTAATTTTTAGTTGTTAATAATTTTAAAATCAAATAATCATGGCAGATCTTAAAGCTCTTGCTGAATCTTTAGTTAACCTTACTGTAAAAGAAGTTAACGAATTAGCTACCATCCTTAAGGATGAATACGGAATCGAGCCTGCTGCTGCTGCAGTAGCGGTTGCTGGACCTGCTGCTGGCGGAGAAGCTGCAGTTGAACAAACTGAGTTCGATGTAATCCTTAAAGCTGCAGGTGGGTCTAAATTGGCCGTTGTAAAGCTTGTTAAGGAATTGACCGGATTAGGTCTTAAAGAAGCAAAAGACGTTGTTGACAACGCACCAAAAGCGATCAAAGAAGGTATTTCCAAAGATGAGGCAGATGCTTTGGTGAAATCTTTGGAAGAAGCTGGAGCTGAAGTTGAGTTGAAGTAATACTTCAACCCTTAGTAAAATTAGGTTTAAACAATCCCGACAAGCGTCGGGATTGCTTAGACCATTTTGTGGTTTATAACCACCCCCTTTTTTTTGGATTAATCTAATTTATTTAGGCTTGGCAAATCAAATAACCTCGGCGGCGGAACGAATAAACTTTGCGTCCTCTATCAGCACGATAGATTATCCGGACTTCCTGGAAATCCAGTTGAAGAGTTTTCGTGAGTTTTTCCAGCTGGAGACCAATCCCGAGAACCGTGATAAAGAAGGTCTGTATAAGATGTTCAATGAGAACTTCCCAATTACAGATACTCGTAATCAATTTGTTCTAGAATTTCTTGATTACTTTATTGATCCTCCTCGGTACTCCATCGAAGAGTGTATTGAAAGAGGTTTAACTTACAGTGTACCCCTTAAAGCCAAGTTGAAGCTTTATTGTACCGACCCTGAACACGAGGATTTCGAAACAATCGTGCAGGATGTATACCTGGGTACTATCCCTTATATGTCCCCAAAAGGGTCATTCATTATTAACGGTGCAGAACGTGTTGTTGTTTCTCAACTTCACCGGTCCCCAGGTGTTTTCTTCGGCCAAAGCCGTCACGCCAACGGAACCAAACTATACTCCGCCCGTGTAATTCCTTTCAAAGGATCTTGGATCGAATTTGCTACCGACATCAACAACGTGATGTATGCTTATATCGACCGGAAGAAAAAATTGCCAGTAACGACACTTTTCAGAGCCATTGGTTATGAAAGTGATCGTGATATTCTAGAGATTTTTGACCTAGCCGACGAAGTGAAAGTTTCGAAATCAGGTCTTAAAAAAATAATGGGTCGCAAGTTGGCGGCACGTGTTCTTCGCTCTTGGGTTGAAGATTTTGTTGATGAAGAAACAGGGGAAGTTGTTTCTCTTCCTCGGAACGAAGTTATCTTGGATCGGGAAACCATCCTAGAAGACCAGCATATCGAGCAAATCCTAGAAGCCGGTGTTAAAAGTATTATCCTGCACAAGGAAAATATTAACGCGGCCGATTATGCTATTATATACAACACACTACAGAAAGATACTTCCAACTCGGAAGAAGAAGCTGTTGAACATATCTACCGTCAATTACGGAACGCGGAGCCGCCAGATTTAGAGACGGCTCGGGGTGTAATTGATAAATTATTCTTCTCCGAACAACGGTACGATTTAGGTGAAGTAGGTCGTTTCCGTATCAACAAGAAATTAGGTCAAGACCTTTCTTCCACTGAGCGTACACTTACTCGTTCCGACATTATTGCTATCATCAAGTACCTAATTGAGTTGATTAACTCAAAAGCGGATGTGGATGATATTGATCACTTGTCTAACCGTCGTGTTCGTACTGTAGGGGAACAATTGTATTCTCAGTTTACTGTGGGTCTTACTCGTATGGCTAGAACGATCCGGGACCGGATGAACGTTCGTGACAACGAGGTATTTACTCCAGCTGACTTGATTAATGCAAAAAGTTTGGTTTCTGTGATTAGCTCGTTCTTCGGAACAAACCAGCTGTCTCAGTTTATGGATCAAACCAACCCGCTTTCTGAGGTAACTCACAAGCGGAGAATGTCGGCACTTGGGCCTGGTGGTCTTTCTCGTGAAAGAGCAGGGTTTGAGGTACGTGATGTTCACTACACTCACTACGGACGTTTATGTACTATTGAAACACCGGAAGGACCAAACATTGGTTTGATTTCTTCTTTATGTGTGTACGCAAAAGTAAACCGTCTTGGATTTATTGAAACGCCTTACCGCCATGTAAAAGATGGTAAAGTTGATTCAACCAGGGTAACTTACTTAAGTGCAGAAGAAGAAGACAACAAAATCATTGCACAGGCGAATGCACCATTGGATAAAAATGGAGTATTTATCAATGATAGGGTAAAAGCACGTTTGGAAGGGGATTTCCCGGTTATTGAACCGAAGGAATTAAAACTGATGGATGTTGCTCCTAACCAGATCGCTTCTATTGCAGCATCGTTGATTCCTTTCTTGGAGCATGATGATGCAAACCGGGCTCTGATGGGATCCAACATGATGCGTCAGGCTGTACCTTTGATGCAACCAGATGCTCCTATTGTTGGAACTGGTATTGAGCGCCTTGTAGCTCGTGATTCTCGTGTTTTGCATTATGCAGAAGGAACAGGATATGTACACTACGTAGACGCCAAAGAAATTCACGTGAAATACGAAATGTCTGAGGAAGAACTGAATATCAGTTTTGAAGGAGACATTAAGGTATATAAACTGACTAAATTCCACAAGACTAACCAGAGTACTTGTATGAACCTTAGACCCGTTGTTCGTAAAGGACAAAAGGTAAAAGAAGGGGACATACTTTCGGAAGGTTATTCTACGGAAAATGGAGAATTGGCAATTGGACGTAACCTTATGGTTTCATTCATGCCTTGGAAAGGATATAACTTTGAGGATGCAATTGTAATCTCAGAAAACGTTGTTCGCGACGATATCTTTACCTCTATCCACATTGACGAGTATGTATTGGAAGTAAGAGATACCAAATTGGGATCGGAAGAACTTACTGCTGATATTCCTAACGTAAGTGAAGAAGCGACTAAGGACTTGGACGAAAACGGATTAATCCGTATTGGAGCTGAGATCAAGGAAGGGGACATCCTTATTGGGAAAATTACTCCAAAAGGAGAGAGTGATCCTACACCAGAGGAAAAACTATTGCGCGCCATCTTTGGAGACAAAGCGGGAGATGTAAAAGATGCTTCTTTAAAAGCATCCCCATCTTTGAGAGGTGTTGTAATTGATAAAAAGTTGTTTAGCCGGGTTATTAAAGACCGTAAAGGTAAAGCAGCTGATAAGGCTATTCTTGAGAAATTCGAAACAGATTTTGCAACGGAAGGAAAAGAATTAAAAGCCAAATTGGTAGAAAGGTTGAATAAAATTGTTGGAGGTAAAACTTCACAAGGTGTTTTCAACTTGTACAAGGAAGAGTTGGTGAAAAAGGGCGTTAAATTCACCCAGAAAGCGTTGATGAGCATTGATTATGCTTTTGTAAACGCCGATGGATGGATCAAAGACGAACACCAATCTAGTTTGGTAAAACGTCTAATACGTAACTACCACAATGAGCATAACGTAATTTTGGGTGACTTTAAACGTCGCAAATTCCAGGTATCTGTTGGGGATGAACTTCCACAAGGAATCTTGAAATTGGCGAAGGTTTACATCGCGAAAAAACGGAAACTTAAGGTAGGGGATAAGATGGCAGGACGTCACGGTAACAAAGGTATTGTTGCTCGTATCGTTCGTAAAGAAGACATGCCTTTCTTAGCTGATGGAACACCAGTTGATATTGTGTTGAACCCACTTGGGGTACCGTCACGTATGAACCTTGGACAGATTTACGAAACAGTATTAGGATGGGCCGGTAAGCGTCTTGGTAAAACATTCGCCACTCCAATTTTTGATGGAGCTACCTTAACTGATATTGACAATTACTGTGACGAGGCTGGAGTGCCTAGAAACGGTAGAGCATATTTGTACGACGGTGAAACGGGAGAGCGTTTTGATCAGCCAGCAACAGTAGGTATTATTTACATGCTGAAACTTGCTCACATGGTTGACGACAAAATGCACGCACGTTCCATTGGACCATATTCGCTTATTACGCAACAACCACTTGGAGGTAAAGCTCAGTTTGGGGGTCAGCGTTTTGGAGAAATGGAAGTTTGGGCCCTGGAGGCATTTGGTGCCGCGCACATACTTCGCGAAATTTTGACAGTTAAGTCGGATGACGTTGTGGGTAGAGCCAAAGCGTACGAGGCCATTGTTAAAGGAGACAATATCCCAGAACCAGGTATTCCAGAGTCATTCAACGTTTTGTTGAACGAATTGGCTGGTCTAGGATTGAACATTAAGTTCGATTAGTATTAACTCCCTTGTTTTAACCTGCTTTTAGATATTTATGTCGTTCAGAAAAGAAAAAACTAAAGTTCGCCCAGCATTCAACCGCATTACCATTGGTTTGGCTTCTCCAGAAATGATTCTGGAAAAGTCCCATGGTGAGGTGTTGAAACCTGAAACTATCAACTATAGAACATACAAACCTGAAAGAGATGGTTTGTTTTGTGAACGTATTTTTGGTCCTGTGAAGGATTACGAATGCCACTGTGGGAAATACAAGCGTATCCGTTATAAAGGTATTGTTTGTGACCGTTGTGGAGTTGAGGTTACAGAGAAAAAGGTGCGTAGAGAGCGCATGGGACACATCAATTTGGTGGTGCCTGTTGCTCATATCTGGTATTTTAAATCACTTCCGAATAAAATTGGTTACCTATTAGGTTTGCCAACCAAAAAACTGGATCAAATTATTTACTACGAGCGTTATGCAGTAATTAATGTTGGTATAGGGGCGCGCCCTTCAGCGGAGCCATTGGAGTACATGGATTTCCTTACGGAAGAAGAGTACTTGGATATTTTGGAAGCTTTGCCAAGAGAAAACCAATTTTTGGATGACGATGATCCGAACAAGTTCATCGCCAAAATGGGAGCGGATGCTTTGCATGCACTACTTGGACGCCTAAAATTAGATGAGTTGTCTTTTGACCTACGTCACAAGGCTAACACTGAAACGTCTCAGCAACGTAAGAATGAAGCGCTTAAGCGTCTTCAGGTTGTTGAAGCTTTCCGTGGTGCTAACAAGCGTTTCGAGAACCGTCCGGAATGGATGATTATTAAGGTAGTACCTGTTATTCCTCCAGAATTACGCCCATTGGTACCCTTGGATGGTGGACGTTTTGCTACCTCCGATTTAAATGACTTGTACCGTCGAGTTATTATCCGTAATAACCGTCTGAAGCGTTTGATCGAGATCAAGGCTCCAGAGGTGATTTTGCGGAACGAGAAGCGTATGCTTCAGGAATCTGTAGATTCTTTGTTCGATAACTCACGGAAGTCTTCTGCTGTTAAAACTGAAGCAAACCGCCCACTTAAATCTCTTTCCGATTCACTGAAAGGAAAGCAAGGTCGTTTCCGTCAAAACCTACTTGGTAAACGTGTTGATTATTCTGCACGTTCGGTAATTGTGGTTGGACCGGAATTGAAATTGCACGAGTGTGGTTTGCCAAAAGATATGGCTGCTGAGCTGTTCAAACCATTTATCATCCGTAAGATGATAGAACGTGGTATTGTAAAAACAGTAAAATCGGCTAAGAAAATTGTTGATAAGAAAGAACCTGTAGTTTGGGATATTTTGGAGAACGTTCTTAAAGGACATCCAGTATTGCTAAACCGTGCTCCAACACTTCACCGTTTGGGTATTCAGGCTTTTCAACCAAAGCTTATTGAAGGAAAAGCGATTCAACTTCACCCACTAGTTTGTACGGCGTTTAACGCGGATTTTGATGGGGATCAAATGGCAGTTCACTTGCCATTAGGTTCTGCAGCTATCCTCGAAGCGCAAGTACTTATGTTGGCGTCGCACAACATCCTTAACCCTGCCAACGGTGCACCGGTAACGGTTCCATCTCAGGATATGGTTTTGGGTCTTTACTACATTACCAAAGGAAAGAAAAGTACTCCTGAGGAAATCGTAAAAGGAGAAGGACTTTCTTTCTACTCTGCGGAAGAAGTAAAGATTGCTATCAACGAGAAGAAACTAGACATGCACGCGCACATTAAAGTACGTCGTGAAAAATTGGATGGTACCTTCGAAATAATTGATACTACTGCTGGTCGTGTTTTGTTTAACGAACACGTGCCAAAAGAAGCAGGATATATTAACGAACTCCTGACCAAAAAAGCATTAAGAGATATCATTGGTGATATCCTTAAAATTGTTGGGATGGCTCGTACAGCTAGGTTCTTGGATGATATCAAGGGACTTGGTTTCTACATGGCATTTAAAGGTGGATTGTCCTTTAACTTGGCGGATGTAATTATCCCGAAAGAAAAGGATGAACTTATTTTAAAGGCAAATGCAGAGGTAGAGGACGTGAAGGCGAACTACAACATGGGTCTTATTACCAACAATGAGCGTTACAACCAGATTATTGATATTTGGACGCACACCAACTCCCGCCTTACAAACATATTAATGGAGCGCTTGAAGAATGACAAGCAAGGATTTAACTCCATATACATGATGTTTGATTCAGGTGCAAGGGGATCTAAAGAGCAGATTCGTCAGCTTTCTGGTATGAGGGGTCTTATGGCAAAACCACAGAAATCTGCGGTTGCCGGTGCCCAAGAGATTATTGAAAACCCGATTCTTTCTAACTTTAAGGAAGGACTTTCGATTCTTGAGTACTTTATCTCTACTCACGGTGCTCGTAAAGGTCTTGCGGATACGGCCCTTAAAACGGCCGATGCAGGTTACCTAACTCGTCGTTTAGTAGATGTTGCTCAGGATGTTATTATTACAGCTCCTGATTGTGGAACTTTACGTGGGTTGATTGCATCACCATTGCGTAAAAACGAGGAAATTGTTGAGTCACTTTACGACCGTATCCTCGGTAGAACCACAGTTCACGATGTGTATAACCCAGAAACGGGTGAGCTAATTTGTGATTCTGGAGTTGAAATTACTGAAGAAATCGGGAAAACGATTGAAGCTGCCGGTATTGGTGAGGTTGAGATTCGTTCTGTACTTACCTGTGAGCAACGAAGAGGAGTTTGTACCAAATGTTACGGTAGAAACTTGGCATCTGGGAAAATGGTTCAAATTGGAGAAGCTGTTGGAGTTATTGCTGCACAGTCCATTGGAGAGCCAGGAACTCAGTTGACATTGCGTACGTTCCACGTTGGGGGTACTGCATCTAACATTGCAGATGAGTCTGAAATTGTTGCTAAATATTCTGGTCTTCTTGAAATTGATGAGCTTAGAACAGTAGAGAAAGTAACTCCAGATGGTAAAATCACCATCGTTGTAGGTCGTTCTGCTGAATTGCGAATTATTGACGAGAAAACACGAGTTGTACTTGCTACAAACAACATTCCTTATGGTTCTACCATCTTTGTTGAGTCAGGTCAGAAATTGACCAAAGACCAACAGATTTGTAAGTGGGATCCATATAACGCAGTAATTATTTCGGAAGCCGATGGTAAACTTCAGTTTACAGGAGTGGAAGATGGAATTACTTACCGAGAGGAAATTGATGAACAAACTGGATTTGCTGAAAAAGTAATTATTGAAACAAAGGACAAGAAAAAGAGTCCTGCGATCAATGTTATTAAGGGAGCGAAGAAAGATATTCTGAAAACATATTCTCTTCCAGTAGGTGCTCACATTTCTGTTACCGACGATAAGGACATTAAGATTGGAGACGTTGTTGCAAAAATTCCACGTGTTTCCGGTAAGTCCGGAGATATTACAGGGGGTCTACCTCGTGTTACGGAACTTTTTGAAGCACGTAACCCAACGAATCCTGCTGTTGTTGCGGAAATTGACGGGATTGTTTCCTTCGGGAAAATCAAGCGTGGTAACCGTGAGGTTATTGTTGAGTCCAAAACTGGTGAGAAGAAAAAATACCTTGCTCCACTTTCCAAGCATATCTTGGTTCAGGAGAATGACTTCGTACGTTCCGGTATGCCTTTGAGTGATGGTGCAACAACACCAGCAGACATTTTGTCTATTCAAGGACCTACTGCCGTTCAGGAGTACATTGTAAACGAAATCCAAGAGGTTTACCGTTTGCAGGGTGTGAAAATCAACGACAAACATTACGAGGTAATCGTACGTCAGATGATGCGTAAGGTTGAAATCATTGATCCAGGAGATACACGCTTCTTGGAGAAACAAGGTGTCAACCGTCTCGACTTTATGGAAGAGAACGACTGGATCTACGGAAAAATGGTTGTTGAAGAGCAAGGTGATTCTGAAAACCTTAAAATAGGTCAGATTGTTTCTGCGCGTAAGCTAAGAGATGAGAACTCGATCTTGAGACGTAAGGATGTTGCTTTAGTTACCGCAAGAGAAGCAGTAGCTGCTACATCTCGTCCTTTGTTGCAAGGAATTACCAAAGCATCTCTTCAGACTGATAGTTTCATTTCAGCGGCATCTTTCCAGGAAACGACGAAAGTGTTGAACGAAGCTGCAGTTGCAGGAAAAATGGATGGGTTAAAAGGATTGAAAGAAAACGTAATTGTAGGACATTTGATCCCTGCAGGTACAGGTTTCCGTGCATTCCAAGACATCATCGTTGGTTCAAAAGAGGAATACGATAAATTGGTAGCTGCGGCTAACTAATATACTTTTACAAACTAAAAACCCCGTTTTGGCTAGCCGAGACGGGGTTTTTTTATAAATTTCAATTATGTCAGAAGAAAATAAAGGAAACAAACTCAACATTGAGTTGGACGAAAAAACGGCGGAAGGTACCTATGCCAACTTGGCTATAATTACCCATTCTATCTCTGAATTTGTATTGGATTATGTGCGGGTTATGCCTGGCGTGCCTAAAGCTAAAGTGAAAAGCAGAGTAATACTTACTCCTTTCCATGCCAAACGTTTATTGCACGCCCTTACTGATAATATCAAAAAGTACGAAAGTGTAAATGGACCCATTCAAGAAGCAGCGGGTGGACCCGATGCTGTTGGTATTCCAATGAACTATGGTGGAACCATGGGGGAAGCCTAGTATATTTGAACTTCATTAATGGGGAAATCATTTTTTTTGATTTCCCCATTTTTTTTGCCGTTTTGTTTGTTCTTTTTCTAACTTGGATATGTTCTGCTCGGCTAGCCAAATGCCTATTGCATAAAGGGATGAGCCGTGAAAAGTGGAGACATAAACTAAAAAAAATGAAGATTTGTTTTATCATGTACCCTTGGGATAAGGTGGTTGCCCAGCAGGATTCAACCCTGCGCATTATTCACGAAGCCGTTAAACGGGGGCATGAGGTGGCCATTACCCATCCATCTAATTTAACCATCCGCGATAGTGTTACCTTAAGTTTGTGTAAAACCATCGTGAATACCTTACCCATCACCTCCAAACCTGCCTCGTTTTATAAAGCTGCAGAGTTTGTGTCAGGGATGCGCCCTTTGGGGGAATTCGACGTCATTTTTATGCGCGATAATCCGCCTTTGGATGCGTTGGTACTTAATTTCTTGGACTCCATTAAGGATGACGTATTTATCCTCAACGCTGTTGATGGTTTGCGGGAAGCCAATAACAAAATATATACAGCCGCCTATTCCGATCCAGATCGTGAGCTGATTCCGGCTACCCACGTTTCCAAAAATATCGATTACCTCCTGCGGGTTATTAAAGAGTCTGAGAATGATAAGATGATCATGAAACCCCTCGACGGTTATGGTGGTAGTGGTGTTATTGTGATTGAAAAATCAGCCATGCACAACATCCGATCCCTATTGGATTTTTATATCAACAGAGACAAGGATACCTCTAATTACGTGATTGTTCAGGATTACATTGAAGGAGCAGAAAATGGGGATGTCAGGGTACTAATGTTGAACGGAGAGCCTATTGGTGCTTTGCGCCGTAGACCTGTAAAAGGGGATGCCCGTTCCAATATTTCGGCTGGTGGAAGTGTGGAGAAATACAAGCTGACCAAAGAGGACAAAATTTTGTGCCGGAAGGTGGGAGAAAAGTTGGTGCGCGATGGTATTTACTACGCTGGCTTGGACATCATCAGTGGTAAACTGGTGGAGGTAAATGTATGCAGCCCCGGAACCATTACGGACATTAATAAACTAAACAAAACCAAACTTCAGGAGAAGATCTTGGATTATTTGGAAAAGGTATTCGAGGAACGAAAAAAATTCAAATCCGACTTTAGGGCCGAAAATTTGTATGGGAATGCAGAAGTTACCCCTTAGTGATATTGTTGCCTTAATAAAAGCCAGAAAGACTTTTGTTGCAACGCCCCTCGACAATTCGTTTGTTGTAAAAATTAACCGGTACGTACCGTATTGCTGCACCGCTATCCACGATGGGAGCAACCTGAGGAAAGACCTTCGGGACAAAATGGAGCTCGATGATTATGCGCGTTGGTATGAAGAAGACCCTTTTACAGGTGACTTTATCTCGGCCATGCCCATTACAATTGTTGGCTGCGATAGCCGGTTCGAATATGATTTGAACCGCTCTCCGGAAACGTGCATTTACGAAGAAGCCTGGGGTAAAAAAGTGTGGAACCGTAAATTAACTCCGAAAGAGAAAAAGGAAAGTTTACGCAAGCACGCTGGTTATTACCAAGTATTGCACGCCATCATTACTGAGTTGGAAGCCTTGTACAAAGCCTGTGTTGTGTACGATATGCATTCCTATAACTATGAGCGTTGGGATAGAGAAGTTCCTTTGTTTAATACAGGAACCGAACGGGTAGATAACGCCCGTTTTGGTGAAGTTGTAAATCACTGGACCGGTGAATTGGGTGCTATTCAATTGCCTGGAGTGCAAAACACTACCGCCGTAAATGACGTTTTCTACGGCCGCGGATATAACCTGGAGTATGTAGGGAAACACTTCAACAATACCTTGGTGCTAGCAACTGAAGTTAAAAAAGTGTTTTGCAGCGAAATTACGGGGGAGTCTTTTCCCAAACGGATTAAGGAGCTTCAACAAAAGTTGAAAAAGGCTATTTTATCCAATGCCCATTATTTTACCCAGAATTTCACTTCACGGCATTACGAAAATGTAGGGAATCTATTGGATACAACCATAGATAAGGATATTCTCAAGGTGGATAGTGGATTGTATAACATGCTCAAAGGTTTCGAACTTTTGGCATATGTAAA
Organism: Luteibaculaceae bacterium; assembly: GCA_047618705.1. GTDB lineage: Bacteria > Bacteroidota > Bacteroidia > Flavobacteriales_D > Luteibaculaceae > JBLHJD01. The sequence goes on along the minus strand of JBLHJD010000001.1, from coordinate 905 downwards.
CCCTATTAACACAAAAACAGAGGAAAAACGATTTAAACGGAACCGTTTTGCGGAATTACCGAAGTTTAAGTATGCACCAATCAGAGTAAATCCCTTTGAATTAAAACGGGAATTGAGTCAGTTGAGAACCAGTGATATCGATGATATTTCGATCCGGCACATGTACGAGTCGGTGATTAATTCCTATTTCGATAAAATTGACTTGCTCAGTTCTTTGAACAGTCAAAACTTTCTGTACAATTCCTTGCGTTATTTCGGAAGGCCGAGTCAAACAGATATTAAGAACGCCAATTACCTGCTGCATTTACCTATTATTCAATCGGAACCACAACGGGCACCGTATTTGGACGTTGATGCGGCCATGGAGGTGTTTAGTGAAGCCTTGAAGAACTATGGGTTCAATTGCAAAATGGAGAAAAGCTCTCGGGTTATTTCGCAAGTGATGGTTCTCAATAGCCGGAAATTAATTTTGTTCAGGCCCGATGCTAAGTTTACCAAGTCGGACATCTCGGCTTTGGTGGAGCACGAAATTGGGGTGCACATGGTTACCACCCAAAACTCGAACGACCAGAAGTTGAAAATTTTCAATTTAGGTTTGCCGGTGAACACCTCAACCCAGGAAGGTTTAGCCATTTTGGCGGAATACCTCAGTGGAAATATTACCCTCAAGCGCCTGCGGAAACTTGCTTTGCGGGTGGTAATATGCGACATGATGTGTAATGGAGCCGACTTTGTGGAGTGTTTCCAGTTTTTGCTCAACGACCACAACATGGACGAAAGTGAGGCATTTACTTTGGTAACGCGGATTTTCAGGGGTGGTGGATTTACGAAGGATTACTTGTATTTGAGTGGTTTTGTTCAGATTTTGAAATTCTGGAATGGACAAAATTCTTTGGATCCATTGT